>JAYTSX010000118.1:0-7670 GCA_043745445.1 Elusimicrobiota bacterium | reverse complement strand
CCTTCTTCGCGTTGGTGATGAGCTTCTCGGCGTACGGGCGAAGCTCCTTCGCCTTCGCGATGGTGGTTTCGATCTTCTCGTGCTTAAACAGGCTCGTGGCCATGTTGCGCAGCAACGCGCGGCGATGCGAGCTGGTGATCCCGAGTTGACGACGACCGAGAGCTTTAGACGCCATAAATTAACTCCTACCTTGAACTATTAATTGGGTTGAAGCGCAGCTTCAACCCAGCTGACCGACCTGCATCCCGAGAGACAATCCCATGTCCTTCAGGCGATCCTTGATTTCATCGAGGGACTTCTTGCCGAAGTTCTTGACGGCCAACAGCTCTTCGTCGCGCTTGCCGACGAGCTCGCCGATCGTGCGGATGCGGGCGACCTTCAGGCAGTTCGACGCGCGGCTGGACAGCTCGATCATCTCGATCGGCTGGTTGAGGATCTCGCGCAGCTTCGGATCGAGACCGGCGAGGGACACGGCGCCCTCGGACGCCGCGCCGTCGGTAAGGCCGCCGGCGGCCGCCTCGGCCGCCTGCTCTTCCTCGGGGATGAAGATGTTGAGCGACTCGCGAAGGAGCTTCGACGACTGGATCAGCGCCTCGGCGGGGTTCAACGAGCCGTCCGTCCAGATCTCAAGAATCAGACGATCATAGTCGGTCACCTGACCGACGCGGGCGTTCTCGACGTCATAGTGAACCTTGACGACGGGCGAGAACAGCGCGTCGACGGGCAGGAAGCCCGCGGCCCACTGGTTCTGCGCGCGAAGCTCCTCGGCCGGAACGTAGCCGCGGCCCTTGGAGACTTCGATCTCCATGTCGATCTTGCCGCCCGCCTCGAGGTGCGCGATCACGAGGTCCTTGTTGACGACCTCGACGTTCGCGTTACCCTGGATGTCCTTCGCCGTGACGATGCCTTCCTTGCTGACGGACAGGTAGATCGTCTCGGGACCGTTAGAGAAGAGCTTCACGCGAAGCTTCTTGAGGTTCAGGAGGATGTTCATCACATCTTCCTTGACCCCGGGAAGCGCCTGATACTCGTGCGTCGCCTTTTCAATGCGAACCGCGGTGACCGCGGCGCCTTCGAGGGACGAGAGCAGCACGCGGCGAAGCGCGTTGCCGACCGTGTGTCCGTAGCCGCGCTCGTACGGCTCGGCGACGAACTTCGCGTAGCTGTCCGACATCGATTTCTCGTCGACCGACAGCTTCTGCGGCAGGATCAGTTCTTTGTAAGCCATATTCTCTTATTCTCCGGTATAAACCTTACGGCGTAATTGAGGACGTTTATTAAAGAACGTATTATTCGCGATCTTTATCGCGAATAATACTCGATGATCAGCTGATCATTAATCGGGAACGAAGTTTCGCCGCGCTCAGGAATGCGGAGGACCTTCGCCGACAAAGCCGTCTCATCGAACTCGAGGAAGGCGGGGCGGTTGCTGAGCTTCTTGGCCGTCTCGAGGCTCAGCTTCACGCCGACGTTTTCCTTCAACTTGACGTTGACGGACACCACGCTGCCGGGCTTAACCGGGTAAGAGGGGATGTCCACGATTTTTCCGCCGATCTTGACGTGCCCGTGCAGAACGAGCTGGCGCGAAGTCTTGATCGATGTCGCCACGCCCATGCGACGGACGATGTTGTCCAAGCGCAGCTCGAGGCCGCGCAGCAGCGAGTCACCCGAGTTTTCGCGGGCGGCCGAAGCGTTGGTGACCGCGCGCTCGAACGGGCGCTCGTTCATCTGGATCATGCGGCGAAGCTTCTGCTTCTCGCGCAGGCGGATCGAGAAGGCGGAAGGTTTACCCCGCTGAGGCTTGGCCATGCCGGGGATGCCGGGGCGCTTTTCGAGGACGCACTTCGTGTAGCACTTATCGCCCTTGAGGAAGAGCTTTTGCTGTTCGCGGCGACACAACTTGCAGACGGCGTCTGTATAACGGGCCATAAAACTAGACTCTCCTCGCTTTGGGCGGGCGGCAGCCGTTGTGCGGCATCGGCGTGACGTCCTTAAGACTGATGACCATGAGACCGGCAGATCCGAGCGACCGCACCGCGGTCTCGCGGCCCGGTCCGGGGCCCTTGATGAACACGGCAACCTGCTTGACGCCGAGCTGAACGGCCCGGTCGGCGACCTTCTTGGCCGTTACGCCGGCCGCGAAGGGCGTGCCTTTCTTCGTGCCGCGGAAGCCCGAGCCGCCGGCGGTGGCCCAAATGAGCACATCGCCGCGGTCATCGGTCAACGACACGATGGTGTTGTTGAAGGAGCACTGGATGTGGACCTTCGCGAAGGTCACGGACTTCCAGGCTTTCTTACGGGGTGCCGCTGAAGGGGCTGCCTTCGCCGCGGCGGGAGTCGTTTTTTCGTCAGCCATGATTCCTTTCTCCTAAATCCTTACGCTTTGCCCGTGGGCGAAGTGGCCTTGCCCACGCCGACCGTCTTGCGGCGGCCGCGGCGGGTGCGGGCGTTCGTCTTCGTGCGCTGTCCACGGCACGGCAGGTTGCGGCGATGCCGATGGCCGCGGAACGAGCCGATCTCGGTGAGGCGGGCCATGTTCGCGAGGGTCTCGCGACGAAGTTCGCCTTCAACCTTGAAATCTTTGAGAAGAAGGTTGTTGATAAGCACGACCTGCTCCTCGGTGAGGTCCTTAACCCGGGTGTCGGGCTTGACCATGCCGTTGAGCCGCGCGATCACTACCTTCGCGCGGGTTTCGCCCACGCCGTAAAGGTACTGAAGCGCCACATCGATACGCTTGTTCTTGGGAAGATCGACTCCTGCTACACGCGCCATACTCTGTTCTCCTATCCCTGCCGCTGCTTATGCTTCGGGTTCGCGCACAAAACGCGAACGACGCCGTTGCGCTTCACGATCTTGCACTTCTGACAAATGGGTTTTACGCTCGCTCTGACTTTCATGTCGTTACTCCCGGTACGTGATGCGTCCCCGCGACAGGTCGTAAGGGGACAGTTCGATGCGGACTTTATCGCCCGGCAAAATCTTGATGTAATGCATTCTCATCTTGCCGGAAATGTGGGCCAGGACGATCTTGTTCTGGGCGATCTCCACGCGAAACATCGCGTTCGGAAGCGCCTCCAAAATTTTCCCTTCAACTTCGATCTTTTCTTCCTTTGTCATCAAAATTTAAGGCTGTTTATTAATAACGGTTGCGGAGGTCGGCAAGGTTAAGATCTCAAAGCCGAGGTCCGTTACCGCAACCGTGTGCTCGAAATGCGCGGAGAGCTTCCCGTCCTTGGTCACCGCGGTCCAGCCGTCTCCGAGCGTCGTGACTTCAGGTCCGCCCATGTTCACCATCGGCTCGATGGCGATTGTCATTCCGGTTTTCAGGCGGCCGCCGGTGCCGGGCTTGCCGTAGTTCGGAATCGGCGGCTCCTCGTGCAGGGCGCGGCCGATGCCGTGGCCGACGAATTCACGAACCAAAGTGTAGCCGGCGGCCTCGGCGTGCGACTGAATGGCAGAGCCGATGTCTCCGATGCGAGCCCCGTCCTTGACGGCGGACATCCCCTTCCCGAGGCACTCCCGCGTAACGTCGATGAGGCGCTGAGCCTCGGGAGAAACTTTTCCGATAGGAATCGTGATCGCGGAGTCGCCGAACCAGCCATCGATGACGGCACCGAAATCGAGACCGACGATGTCGGCGTCCTTGAGCACGCGCTTGTCCGAAGGGATTCCGTGAACGATCTCAGAATTAATCGAAACGCAGATCACGCCGGGGAAGCCGTGGTAGTTGAGGAACGCGGGCTTCGCGCCGCGCTTCTTGAGCTCTTCGCGGCAAATTTGGTCGATCTCGCCCGTGGTCATACCGGCCTTCACCTGGCCCTTGAGCAGAACGAGGATGTCAGCGACGACGCCGCCGGCGCTGCGCATGATCGCGAGCTCCTCACGGGTCTTCACTTCGACGGCCTTGTTCATCAACATAGTCAACGGGCGGCCTTCGTCGAATCGATCACGGCCGACAACGCGGCCTCGACCTGTTCCGGGGACAGGGCGGCGTCGATTTCGTGGAATGCCGCTTCCGACTTATAATACGCGACAAGCGGGTGCGTCAAATCTTCAAACACCATGAGGCGTTTGGCGGCGGTAGCCTCGGAATCGTCTTCGCGCTGGACGACCTGTGCGGAGCACTTGTCGCAGACACCCTCGGTTTTGGTCGGGCGCGAAATGGTGTTGTAGACCTCGCCGCAGTTGGTGCAGGTGCGGCGGGAGGCCATGCGGCGAATCGCTTCTTCCTTCGGCAGGGTCAAGAAGACCACGAGGTCCACGGAGGAGCCGACGCGTTTGAGCATCTCGGCGAGGCCCTGGGCCTGTTCGATCGTGCGCGGGAAGCCGTCAAGCAGGTACTTGCCGCCGGTTTCGATCTTGCCGGCGACCATCTCGATGACGATCGAATCGGGAACGAGCTTGCCGTTCTTCAAATAGTCCTGCGCCTTAATGCCGATCGACGTTTTCTGCGCGATTTCGCCGCGGAAGATGTCGCCCGTGGCGAGATGCTGGAAGCCGTACTTGTCGGCGAGGCGCTTAGACTGCGTGCCTTTACCGGAGCCGGGCATGCCCAGGAGAATCACGATCACTGCGAGACCCCGCTGCCGACATTGAACCAGCGGCCCTGAATGCGGCCTTTCTTGAGGAAGCCCTCGTAGTGGCGCATGATCAGATGCGCCTCAAGCTGGCCCATCGTGTCGAGGGCCACGCCGACGGCGATCAACAGCGACGTGCCGCCGAAGAAGAAGGGAACGCTGAACTCGCGCTTCATGATGTCGGGCATGACCGCGATCGCGGCCACGAACAGCGCGCCGCCGAGGGTGATGCGCTCAAGGATCCACTCGATGTGCTTGGCCGTGGGCTCGCCGGGGCGGATGCCGGGAATAAAGCCGCCGGACTTCTTCATGTTTTCCGCCAAGTCGACGGGATTGATCGAGACCGAGTTGTAGAAGTAGCAGAAGAAAATGATGAGGCTCGCGTAGACCGCGTCGTAGATATAGTTGCCGCCGCGGAAAAAGCGCATAACCCCTTCGGCCGACGACACATTGGGCATAAAGGTCGCGATCGTGACCGGCACGGACAGCAGGGATAATGCAAAAATGACGGCGATGACGCCGCTCTGGTCGACCTTCAGCGGCAGGTAGCTCTGCGAACCGCCGTACATCTTGCGGCCGACCATGCGCTTCGCGTATTGAACGGGAATCTTGCGCTGGGCGGTTTCAACCCAAACGACGACGACGACGACCGCCGCCAAAGCGGCGATGATCGCGATCGCGGCGAACAGGTTGAGCTCCTCAAGGCGAACGAGCTCAAACAGGCTCCAGCCGGCGACCGGGATGCGCTCAACGATGCCGGTAAAGATCAAAAGCGAAACGCCGTTGCCGATGCCCTGCTCGGTGATCTGCTCGCCGAGCCACATGACGAAAATCGTGCCGGCCGTCATCGTCAGCACGGTCACGCAGTAGAACATCCAGGTCGGGTCGATGACCGTCGGCGCGCCGCCCGGGGCCTGCATCTTCGAAATCGCGATGGTCAGCCCGAAGGACTGGAACACCGCGAGAAAAAGCGTCAGGTAGCGGGTGTAGCTGTTGAGCTTGCGCCGGCCGAGCTCGCCATCCTTAGCGAGGCGGTCGAGGAAGGGCAGGACATGCGCGCCCTGCAGCAGGCTCATGATGATCGAGGCGTTGATGTAGGGAACCACGCCCATGGAGAAGATCGAGAAGCGCCCGAGAGCGCCGCCCGAGAACGTGTTGAGGAAGCCGAGCAAGCTGCTCTGCTGGGCGTTGAAGATCGCGCGAATGGCGTCGCCGTTGACACCCGGAATCGGAATCGCCGCGCCGATGCGGAAGACGGCGATCGCGCCGAGCGTGAAGAGCACGCGCTTGCGCAGTTCCGGGATTTCGAAGATGTCGCCGAGTCCGCGCATCGCTTAGGCCTTCACGGCCTTGACGACTTCGGCCTTGCCGCCGGCCTTCTCGATCTTTTCCTTCGCGCTGGCGGAGAAGCCGTGGGCGCTGACCTTGATGGCGCGCTTGAGCTCGCCGTCGGCGAGGATCTTGACGGGCTTGCGACCCTTGATGAGGTTGTGGATGCGCAGGTCCTCGATCGTGATCTCGGCCTTGTTCTTGAAAACGCGGTCGAGGGTGCCGAGGTCGATCACCTGGTAAACGACCTTGAAAAGGCCGTTGGTGAAGCCGCGCTTCGGGATGCGGCGGATCAGAGGCGTCTGACCGCCTTCGAAACCGACGAGCTTACCGTCGCCCGAGCGGGAGCGCTGGCCTTTCTGACCGCGCGTGGCGGTCTGGCCGGTGCCGGATCCTTCACCCATGCCGAGGCGGACAGGGCGGCGGCGCGAGCCTGGGACGGGCTCGAGGTTCGAGAGAGAAATGATTTCCTTCTGCGCGACGGGAGCTTTCGTTTTGGCCACTTTTATTTTCCGCGGAGCTTGATGATGTCTTCCTTCGTGCGAAGGAGTTTGAGGGCCTCGAACGTCGCGCCGACCATATTGAAGGCGTTCGACGAGCCGAGGCTCTTGGTGAGAATGTTCTTGACGCCGGCGGCCTCGAGGACCGCGCGGACGCCGCCGCCGGCGATGACGCCGGTACCGGGAGTCGCGGGCTTCATCCAGACCTTGGCGGAGCCGAACTTCGCGACGATCTCGTGAGGAATCGTGCCTTCGGGAACGATCGGGAATTTGATGAGGGCTTTGCGCGCGTGCGAGTTGCCCTTCAGGATGGCGGCCTGCACGTCCTTGGCCTTGCCCATGCCGTAGCCGACCTGGCCGGCGGTGTCGCCGACGACGACGAGCGCGGAGAACGAGAAGCGCTTACCGCCTTTGACGACCTTGGCCACGCGGTTGATCGTGACGACGGTCTCCTTAAATCCGCCCTCTTCACGCTGGTCGTTGCGTCCGCGGCGCGGGCCGCGGGGACCGCGGCGCTCGCCGCCCTGTCCGCCGCGCTCGGGCCGCTCAACGGCCGCGGGCACGATGGGCTGGGTGGGAACCGTCGATGTCGTTTCAATGGCCATTACAAAATCTCCGTTAGAACTCGAGTCCGCCGGCGCGCGCGGCGTCGGCCAAGGCCTTAACGCGGCCGTGATAGATGTACGCACCCCGGTCAAAAACGACCTTCTTGATGCCGGCCTTGACGGCCTTCGCGGCGATGCTCTCGCCGACCTTCTTCGCCGCATCGATGCTCTGATGCGACTTCATCGCCTTGCGCAGGTCCTTGTCGAGCGAGGACGCCGCGGCCAAAGTCACACCCTTGTTGTCGTCAATGACCTGGGCGTAAATGTACTTCAGGCTGCGGTGCACCGTCAGGCGCGGCCGCTCGCCGCGGTGCTCGAACAGACGCTTACGCGTGGCGGTTTTGCGGAATTCAGATCGAACCCATTTGTTCTTCATTTACTTCTTGCCTCCCGCTCCGGCGCTGGCGCCGGCCGCGGTCTTGCCCGCCTTCTTGCGGACATATTCGCCCTGATAGCGGATACCGGTTCCCTTATAGGGCTCGGGCTTGCGCAACTCGCGGATGTCCGCGGCGGCGGCGCCGACCGCGTCCTTGCTGATGCCGGAGACGGTGAGCAAAGTTTTCTTCGCGTCGACCGTGATCGTCACGCCCTTCGGCGCTTCGAAAATGACCTGATGCGACTTACCCAGCGCGAGCGTGAGCTTCTGGCCCGCGATCTCG
>JAYTSX010000117.1:0-7675 GCA_043745445.1 Elusimicrobiota bacterium | reverse complement strand
AGGACGATATCCGCAAGCGCGTCCCCGAAGCCCTGGCCATGGTCAAGCTCGCCGGCTTCGAGGCACGCCGCATCCAGTCCCTCTCCGGCGGCCAGATGCAGCGCGTAGCTCTAGCGCGCGCCATCGCCGGGCGCCCCGCCGTTCTACTTCTTGATGAGCCGCTCGGCGCGCTTGACCTCAAGCTGCGCAAGGAAATGCAGCTCGAACTTAAAAATCTTCAACGGCGTCTGGGCATCGCCTTCATCTATGTAACGCACGATCAGGAAGAGGCGATGACGATGTCTGACCGTATCGCCGTTTTCAATCATGGGCGTATTGAGCAGGTCGGCACCCCCGGTGAAATCTACGAGATGCCCAAGACGAGCTTTGTGGCCGACTTCATCGGCGGGGCGAATATCTTCTCCGCGCGCGTCCTTCCCGGCCCCGCCGGCCGCGCCCATCTCCTCCTTGAAGACGAGCACGAGCTCGATGTCCCGCTTGACGCCTATGAGACCTTGCCCCCGGTCGGTGATCGCGTCAAGATCGCGATCCGCCCTGAGCGCGTGAAAGTCTTCTACAAAGACGAACTTCCCTTCGGCCTCATTCGCTTTGACGCGACGCTCAAGGACACCGTGTTCCTCGGCGACGCCTGCCAGATCTATCTCCAGATGTTCAAGAAAAACCCCGAGCGCCTCACCATCGCCTGGGCCGGCGGCGACCGCTACGCGGTCCACGACGACATGAATGTGCCCGTCATCGCGGCCGTTCAGCCCGAGGATGTCTACATCCTCGAACGAGACAATGGCTGAGCCGGTCTCCCGACGTTCGTTTCTCAAGGCCGCGATCCTGGCGCCCCTCATGCCCGCCCTGTTAGCCGCCTGCAAGCGCGCCGACAATTCCAAGGTCGTCAACTTTTTCAACTGGTCGAACTACATCGGCAAGGACACCTTGCCGGAGTTCACCAAGCGCACCGGCGTCGCCGTCCGCTACGACCTGTTCGCCGATGAGGATGAGATGTTCACCAAGCTGCGCGCCGGCGCGCGCGGCTACGACCTCATCGTCGTCGGCGACTACCTCATCCCGCGCTTCCGCTCGCTCAACCTCATCGAGCCGGTGCCCGCCGGGACGCTCAAGAACCTCGACAACCTTGCACCCCGCTTCCGCCGCCCGATCTACGATCCCGACGAGACGACCGTCCCTTATTTGTGGGGCACGACCGGCATCGCCTATAACAAGAAAAAAATAAAAAAGCCGCCGACCTCCTGGACGGACCTCTGGGACCCGCAATACAAAGACCGCATCTCGATGCTCGACAATGTGCGCGACTGTATCTCGGTCGCTATGCAGCTCCTGGCGATCCCTCAAACGACGAGGGATCCCGAAGATTTCCGCAAGATCCGGGAGCTTCTCGTAAAGCAAAAGCCGCTGGTCAAGCAATACTCCAGCGCGTCCTATTTGAACAGCCTCGTCGCCGGCGAGATCGACCTGGCCATGACCTGGTCGGGCGACCTATTCCAGACCGCACGCGAAAATCCCGACCTCGACTATGTGATCCCCAAAGAGGGGACCTACATGTGGGTGGACTGCCTCGCGATCATGCGCGGCGCGCGCCACCGCGCCGACACCCTGCGCCTCATCGACTACCTGCTCGAGCCCGCGGTCGCCGCCGGCATCGCCAACTCCGTGCGCTACGCCACCCCGAACCTAGCCGCCCAGCCCCAGGTCGACAAGCTCCTCCTCACCGACCCGCGCGTATACCCCACGCCCAAGCTGATGAAGCAGCTCCAGCTTCATCATGTGCTCGACAGCGAACAGAGCGACATGTGGAGCCAAACCTGGGCCGATGTGAAGGTCGCGTAAATGGACCGCACCCTCTCCTGGCTGCTCGGCGGCCGTAAGCCCGCCGCGAGCCACCTCCTGCTAGCCCCGGCCTCGCTGTGGTTAATCTTTCTGCTCGTCATTCCCGCCGCCGGCCTGATTATCCTCTCCTTCGCAAAAAATGGCCCCTACGGAGCCATTGTCTGGGAGTTCGGCCTCCACAACTACCGGCGCGCCTTCGACCAGAAATATCTGCCGGTCCTTTTCCGGACCTTCGGCTTCGCCAGCGCCACCACCGTGCTGTGCCTCGTCCTGGGCTACCCCGTCGCCTACTTCCTGACCTTCCGCGCCGGGCGCTGGCGCAACGCCCTGCTCATCGGGCTGATGGTTCCGTTCTGGAGCTCGTGCCTGGTCGCCTACTACTCGTGGATGATCGTGCTCGGCAAAGAAGGCCTGATCAACACGACCTTGCTGCGCTTCGGCTTCCTGTCCGAGCCCATCGGCTTCCTGTACACGCCCTTCGCCATCCTGCTCGGCCTCGTCTATTTTTATTTGCCTTTTACGATCCTGCCGCTCTTCGCGTCCCTCGACAAAGTCCCTCGCTCCGTCATCGAGGCCGCCTACGACCTCGGCGCGGGCCGCTGGGAAGCCTTCTGGAAGGTCACCCTGCCGCTCTCCATGCCCGGCGTCGTCGCCGGCTGCGTGCTGACCTTCATCCCCTGCCTCGGTGACTTTCTGACCGTGGAGATCCTCGGCGGCCCGCGCTACTACCTGCTTGGCAACCTCATCTCCAACCAATTCATGATGGCCCAAGACTGGCCCTTCGGCTCCGCCCTGACCTCAATCCTTCTTGCCGGCCTGGTCGGCGGCCTCTGGCTGTATCAACGCTGGGAGAAGGCATGAGCAAGAAACGGGGGGGGATGGCCGCCTATGTCGCGGGCTTATTCGGCTTCCTCTACCTGCCTCTTGCGGTGATGTTCGTCTTTTCTTTCAACGACGCCCGGCGCAACGTCGTCTGGCGCGGCTTCACCCTCAAGTGGTACACGGCCCTCATCCACGACGCGGAGCTGATGAACGCCATGCTGACCTCCTTCGAGCTGGCCGCCGCCGCCGCCGCCATCGCCGCCATCATCGGCATGCTCGCCTCCTACGCCATGGTCAAGCACAAGCCCTTCCGCGGCCGCAGCGCCTACGACGCCTTGCTCAATGTCCCGTTGATGATGCCCGAAGTGGCCCTCGGCGTCGGCATCCTCACTTTCCTGGTGCGCGCCGGCTGGGAGCTCGACTTCACGGCGCTGGCCTGCTCTCACGCCCTGATCTGCCTGCCCTACACCGTCGCGGCCGTGCGCGCGCGGCTGATCTCCCTGCAGGAGTCGTCTTTAGAAGACGCGGCGATGGACCTGGGCGCGACCGAGTGGCAGGCCTTCACCAAGGTGACCCTGCCGCTGGCCATGCCCGCCATCATCTCGGGCGCCCTGCTGTCCTTCACCGTGAGCTTCCAGGATTTCGTGACCTCGTTCTTCGTCGCGGGCATCGGCATCGTGACCATGCCCATCAAGATCTACTCGATGATGAAGTTCGGCGTGACGCCTGAGATCAACGCGCTGTCGGTGTGCCTCCTGCTCGCCACCTTTCTGCTCATCGGCCTCAACGCCGCGTTCGCCGTGCGCCCCGACGAGGCGTCGCGCCACTAGGCGACGAGCGCTTCCGCCTCGAGCGTGATCGCATCGAGCGAGCGCTTGAGCTCCGCGGCCTTCACCTTCAAGTCGTCGTCGGGGCCGACCTCGATGGGCGCGCCGTAGACGACGACCGAGCGCCCGAAAGGCATCGGGATCTGGAACTGGTCCCACGTCTTCTGGAGCACGAGGCGGTTCGACTGGGCGCTCGTGATGGGCAAAATGGGCACGCCCAGCTTGCGGGCGAGGTACATCACGCCTTCCTTCACCTCGCACTTCGGGCCCTTGGGTCCGTCGGGCGTAATGCCGAGATCGAGGCCGGAGCGCAGGACCGTTATCATCTGGCGCACCGAGTCCGACGCCCCGCGCGTCGAGGAGCCGCGCACCGCGACGACGCCGCAGCAGCGGCGGATCGTCTCTGAGATCATCTCGCCGTCGACCGACCGGCTGATGAGCACGGCCATCTTGTCGCCGCGGTGCGAGACGGTGAAGAACACCTGACGCTGATGCCAGAAGGCATAGATGAAGCGCCGGTCGGCGGCGCGCAGGCGTGCGCGATGCTCGCCGTGCACTACGGTCAGCTTCGTCGTGAGCTTGATGAAGGTCGAGAACAGGTAGCCGAGGTAGGGAACGAGGAAGCGGAGGACGGGCACGCTCTATTTTAGCGGTTTCGCTCGGCGATTACGCTAATCGGTAGGTCGTCGCCCGCGTGCGGCCTTCACGGATCACGAGGCCCGCGTCCACCAGGGGCTTGATGATCTGGCCCACCCGCGCGCGCGTGAGGTCGAACGCCGCCTCGATATCCGGTGCCTTCGCACGGCCCTTGTCCCGCAAGAACCGCAGGACGTCCTCCTGACGCTTGGTGAGGCGCATGCGCGGGGCCTTGGCCGTGACCTTGAGCGACATGATGCGTTCTCTCGTTTTCTTCAGCGTCTCCACCACGGCCTCGGCCGTGTACTCGAGCCAGAGGCTGAGGTCGCCGTCCAGGTCGCGCGCCTGCTGGATCTTGTCGTAGTAAAGCTGACGGTCGGCTTCGAAATACTCGTCGAGGGCGAACAGGTGATGCGTGTCGAATCCGCGCGTATAGAGCAGCCACACGCCGAGCGCGCGGGCGAGGCGGCCGTTGCCGTCTATGAAGGGATGGATGGACAAGAGCTGATGATGGGCCACGCCGCTGACGATGACCGGGTGCTGACGCTGCGCCTCGGGGCCATCGATCCAGGCGAGCAGTTCCTGAGTCGCCCCTTCGGCTCGCTCGGGCCCCGGGGGGATGAAGACGGTTCTCCCTTGGGAATCGACGACGCGGTTTGCCTTTGTCTTATAGCGCCCGGATCGCTCGGGGGGGAGAACCTTATGGGTCAACAGCCCGTGCAGGCGCAGGAGGTCCTTCTCGATGATGGCGGAGCCCGCCTTGCGGCTCCAGATCCAGCGCATGACTTTCAGGTAATTCTCGACCTCATGGGCGGCCTTCGCCGGCGCGCCGGTGGCCTCGCCGCGAGCCAGGGCCTCCACCTCGGGCAAAGCAAGGGAATTGCCCTCGATCGCGGTGGAGGAGTGCGCCAGGCGCGTCGCCGTATCCCTTTGCAGGGCCGCAAGCCAGGGGACATCGACCACGGCCTGGGCGATCCAAGCTTTGAGGTCGGTCGCCTCGACGAGCAGGCGGAGGAGGTCAGGCGAGAGAAGGAGTCTCGGCTGGTACATGCAACCAGTATAGTGTTATGTAAAGTTTATGTCAAGTGTTATGTCAAGGCCCCGCCAGTGTCCACAAACCCGCCTGAAAGTGTTACCTGTCGCCCCGCTCACTCACCGCCTTTCGTGCCAGAATGCCGAGCTTCTTTGCGGCTCGAGCAAGGGCCTTATCGCGGCTCCATATCATGACGTTGGCAAGCCGCGCTGAAGCGAGGAGGTGGGCATCCACCGCGCCGATCCCTGATCCGCCCAATCCTTCGCTCGATATCAATCCAAGAACTTCCGCATGCGCTGCAACAGGCGCTTGCGGCAGTGCTTCCAGGAGGCCGATGATTTCGATTCGATGCGCGAGGCGCCCGTACGCAATTTCTTCGATAATCAGCGGGTGCATGAGCACTTCTCCCCCGGAGAGATGCGCGGCTAGCGCTGAGTCGCCCTTTCTTAGGTGATCGATCCAGATCGAGGTATCAACGAGGATCATCGGCGGCGTCGGATCTTTCGCAGGCCGGGTTCGCGTCCGCCCAAGGCCGCGAGGCGCGCTTCAGAATATCATCCCTGATTATCAGTGTCGTTCTCATATGCATCAGTATGCATCGAATGTATGCACCTATCAAGGTCTCGAATAGTGGGCCTAACGAAGCCCGACTACTTGGCGGGGTTGGAGGGAACGGGCGCGGCCGTTGGCGTCTCGGCCTTCGCGTGAGCGCCGCCAGAACAGCAGGAGTCCGTCTGCATGAGCGGGCACATCCCGGCGTCGCAGCTGAGGCGGTGGAAGCCGAAACCGGCGGCGACGAGAAGTGCCACGGCTCCGATGCGCCCGATGATGTTCCCGTCTTCATTCAGCTTGCTCATGCGTTCATTGTAGCGCGTCCGGGCTTGCGGTTCAAGGTCGCCACATCCTTGCGGATCTGCGCCTTGAGCGCGCCCAACGAGGAGAACCGTCGCTCGGAACGGATCTTCGAGACGAAGCTTAGGCTCAAGGTCCGGCCGTAGAGATTGCCGCGGAAGCCCGGCATATGCACCTCAACGACGAGGCGCACGCCGCCGAGAGTGGGCCGCACGCCGACATTGCACGCCCCGATGCGCTCGCCCACCGTCGTGCCCTTCACGAGGACCTTCCAGACGCCGCGCGGCGGACGCGACGAAGGGGGAATTTTAATGTTCGCCGTGGGGAAGCCGAGCTTGCGTCCGACTTGTTCGCCGCGGACCACGCGGCCGCGCACGGTGGTCATGGCTTGTCTTTAAGCGCCTTTTCGAGGACCGGAAGCGACTCCAAGAGGCGCAGGGCCAACGCGGCGGGCGCCAGAGCGCGCGTCGCGTCGAGCGTCAGGGCATCGGCGAGAAGGAAGGGGCCCACGGACTCACGCCGGAGCGTGGAGACCGTGCCGCCGCAGCCTATCTTGTCGCCTAGGATCTCGGCCAAGGTTCTCACATAGGTGCCGCTCGCGCAATGCAGGCGATGGGTCAGCTCCGGCGCCGCCCAAGATAAAGCTTCCCACGAGTGCACCACGGAGGAGCGCGGCTTGACTGGAACTTCGAGGCCTTTGCGCGCGTACTCGTACAGCGGCCGTCCCTGATGCTTCACCGCGGAGTAGGCGGGGGCGGAGGACTCCACCGTGCCGACGAGGGCGGCGCACTCGGCTTTCAGGCGCGGCATGTCGAGGGAGGGCACAGGCTTTTCGGCGAGGGTCTTGCCGGTGATGTCGCCGGTGTCGGTCTTAACACCCAGGCGAATCGTGCCGGAGTAAACCTTGTCCATGCCCTGAAGGCGGGCCTGGAGCTTGGTGCAGGGGCCGATCAGGGCGACGAGCAAGCCCGTGGCGAGGGGATCGAGCGTGCCGGTGTGCCCGACCTTGGTGTTGCGGGGGAAGAGCTTGCGCAGGACGGCGACGCAGTCGTGGGAGGTCCAGTCCGCGGGCTTGTCGATCAAGAGCATCCCAGCGACTGGGAGGCCCGCTTGCGTCACTTGCCCTTTTCCTTTTCGAGCTTGTTGAGGAGCTCGTCGATGCGCGACGCCTTCTTCGGCGTGATGTCGTAGGTAAAAATGAGGTTCGGGATCGTTTTCACCGAGACCTTTTTCTTGATGAGCTCACGGATGTAAGGAGCGGCGCGCTCGAGCGCGGCGGCGGCGCGTTCGCGCTCCGCGTCGGTGCCCAGGATCGAATAGTAGACCTTGAGCGTCTTGCGGTCATGAGAGAGGTCCACGCCGGTGACCGTGATGAATCCGACCAGTCCGGGATCCTTGACCTCGCGCAGGTGCGTCGAAACGAGTTCCCGATACAACTCGCGGAGACGGTCGTTTCGCTCATACATAGGAATTCAATCGCCTCGCCTTACCGAGGCGATTGAGAGAGACGGCGAGTGCGCGATTCCTTGACGAAGAATTCGAGCAGGTCGCCGATGGCGACATCGTTGTAGCCTTCGATGCCGATGCCGCACTCCATGCCTTTTTCCACTTCTTTGACATCGTCCTTGAAGTGGCGCAAGGTGGTGACCTTGCCGGTGTGAAGGAT
>JAYTSX010000116.1:0-2106 GCA_043745445.1 Elusimicrobiota bacterium | reverse complement strand
AGGCAGATTCCAACGACCAGTCGGCTAAGTTTCTGGTCCCAATTGTAAGGCAAAATCTCGGGCAGACAAGAACGCACCGAATCTGCTACAAGATTCCCGGATTTCAGGCCCGTCGATGACAGTCGATGCATGGGAGGTACCCCATGCCTTGATCGGCCCTCGGCGGGCCTGTTCGTTTCCGCCTCTTCCGCTCGGAAACCCAGACCGGTTCTCGGCCGCCTATTCTACCGCTTCAAAAGTTCGGGATCGAACTCGCACCGGTGCGAGTCGGGATAGTTCATCCTGCGCCGTGTTCTTTGTGTCTTGGTGCCTTTGTGGTTCATCCCTAAAAGTCCGGGAACATGAGCGCGGGAGCGACCGCCCCCGAAGCCGGCCGAATCGCCAAAGAGCTCGCGCAAGACATCCGCGCGGCGGACGCATGGGTCGCCGGCGGCCAAAGAAAAAGAATCCCGCTAGCAGCGCTTAGAACGGTCGCTTGACAGCCGCCTTGCGGCTTGCGGTGAGGACTTGCCCCGCGGCGAAGCGCGCGGGCAGCTCGTCTAACGAGTCAAGCTTCACCACCTGGAGGTCGCTGCTGTCGAGCTTGACCGCTACGCCGGTTCGCGCGAGGAGGATCGCCTCGACGGCCTTCGCGCCGCCGGACTTGTCGAACTTGATCTCGGACAGGATGCCCCGCCCGCCGCCCGGGAGATAGATCGTCCCATTGGTGAAGTCGACGGCGAATGAGATCACGCCCGGGATGATGAAGAACAAGAGGCCCACTGCGTCGAGGATGACGATCCCGACATCGAGGCGCCCGCCGCGCTGCCCGCGGCGCTCGGGATGGAGGATGGTCCCGCAGGCGGCTGTCTGGAGGGAGATCGCCGCGACGAGGATGAGGCGCATGTGTTTTGTGATCATCGAATGAGTATATCAGGCGAGTGCGGCGATTCGCAATGCGGGTTTCTACTGATCGGCCGTTAGGGACCCGCGATGCCGGCCCGGGTATTCATAAAAAAACACCCACCTTTCGGTGGGTGTTTTACCACTTCGGATTCAACTTTCACTTGGCCTTGTTCTCGGGGGAAAGGTCGCTTGCCCACTAGGTCCCCACCTGGTAAACTGCCAAGATCATGGACCGCCCTTTAAATTTCTGGACCGATTCGATACGGGCATTGAGGCGCCTCGATTGGAAAAGGCTGAACGGCGAGACCCACGATCTAAGCCGCCACATATTCCGCCAACTGTTCAACCAGATCCCCGGCGTCAGCGCCGCGATGGGCCTCTTCATGGGGGCGTGGGTGGGCTCGACATTCACCACCTCGCCGTGGAAGGCGGCGCTGGCCCGTCACGGCTTCATGCAAGGCGGTACGCACGTGGTCAGCGGCTTCACCTACAAATTTTTGTCCGTCGGCCTTCCCCTCGTAACGATGGCGATCACGGCGTACTTCGTCTCGAAAGCGCTGCGCTCGTACCGCGCGTTCCAACTGGAAAAAGATGTGCGGCGGGTCGCCTCGATGAGCGCGGGGGTACAAGCGGCCGTGCGCGAGCGCCTCGAGGTTCTCGACCGCGCCGCCGCCCTGGGCTTGCTGTCCCGCTCGGAGCACGAGACGAAGAAGGCCAGGCTTTTCGCCGGCTACTGCGCGGCGCTGCCGCCCGAGGTCATCGGCTTTTTCGAAAGCAAGCTCGGCTGACTCGTCACGGGCTTACGGTGCCGGCGGCACGAAAAGACCCCCGACCTCGCCGCGGTCGTTGTCCCAGACATAGAGGACGAACGCCCGTGGGGCGCCCATCGGCAATCAGGCCCGTGGAGGCGTCGCCTGGGACAGCGCCGCCTCGAGCGCCTCTCGGAAGTCTTCGGCGCGCGCATATCGCTTCTTGGCATCGGGATCGAGGACCTTTTTGAAGACGACGTCCACCGTGGCCGGGAGGCTCGGTATCAGCGCGCAGGCCGCCGGGAAGCGGCCTTCGCGCTTGTCGAGCTGCATGGGCTCTCCTCTGAAGGGAAGCATGCCGGTCATCATCTCATAGGCGATGATGCCGAGGGCGTAGATGTCGGACTGGCGCACCACGACGCCGTCGTTCTGCTCCGGCGCCATGTAGGGCGGGGTGCCCACGATCGTCTCG
>JAYTSX010000115.1:0-7717 GCA_043745445.1 Elusimicrobiota bacterium | reverse complement strand
GCGAGCCGACTTCGATTTGCGCCAGCATGTCGCGCATCGACTTCTTGACCTTCGGCCACAGGTCCGTCGGGATGTACGCCCGTGAGGCGGCCGAGCACTTCTGGCCCTGATACTCGAAAGCTCCGCGCACGAGCGCGGTCGCGACGGCGTCGGGATCGGCGGAGGAGTGCGCGAGCACGAAGTCCTTGCCGCCGGTCTCGCCGACGAGGCGCGGGTAGTTCTTATAGGTGTTGATGTTCGCCCCGACCGTCGCCCACATGCCTTTGAACACGGTGGTCGAGCCGGTGAAGTGCACGCCCGCGAGGTCCGGGTGCGTGAGCGCGACCGCGGAGACCGCGGCGGGGTCGCCGGTGACGAGGTTGATCACGCCCGGCGGCAGGCCCGCTTCCTCGAACAGCTTCACGATCCAGTAGGCGCTGTACATCGCGTGTGCGGATGGCTTCCACACGATCGTGTTTCCCATCAGCGCGGGCGCGGCGGGAATGTTGCCCGCGATGGCGGTGAAGTTGAACGGCGTGACCGCGTACACGAAACCCTCGAGCGGGCGGTACTCGAGGCGGTTCCACACTCCCTTCGAGCTCTCCGGCTGACCCGCGTATATCTGTTCCGCGAAATGGCAGTTGAATCTCAAAAAATCGATGAACTCGCAGGCGGAGTCGATCTCAGCCTGGTAGAGGTTCTTCGACTGGTTGAGCATCGTCGCGGCGTTGATCGTCCAGCGCCAGTCGTTGGCGAGGAGGTCGGCGGCCTTGAGGAACACGCCGGCGCGGGCCGAGAATGGAAGAGCGGCCCACTCTTTGCGGGCCTTGAGCGCGGCCGCGATCGCTTTCTTAGTTTCGGAGGCCCCGCCCTCGTGGTACTTGCCGATGAGCTGATTGTGGTCGTAAGGGGAACGGATATCTATTTTTTTTCCGGTGCGGACTTCCTCGCCGCCGATGAACATGGGAATGTCCACGACCTTGGACTTCATTGCATTAAGTCGCGCGAAAAACTTCAGGCGCTCCGGACTGCCGGGCGCGTAGTTGAGGACGGGCTCATTGACGGGCTTGGGGACGGTGAATCGGGCGTTGCTCATACGCGCATGATATCAAAAGTCGCAAACCTCGAACTTGCGCAACTTCACTTTAGCGGCTACACTTCGCCGATGAGCGTTTCCGCCCACCTGACCCCGGAGCCCGAGCGCCGCCTCTGGCTCATTCTCGAGAGCGTGCGCCACGAGGTGGACGCCGCCGACATCCGTGTCGCGGCGCTCACGGCGCTTGCCGTCGCGGAGCTCGCGCTCCTCCGGCCGGAGCCGGGGCCCGTCGCGTTCGGCCTGACGGCCGCCCTGCCTCTTGGGCTGTTCGCGTTCGCGCCGCTGCGGCGGCTGCCGAAGTGGCTTCAGTTCCTCGAGCCGCACCGGGACAAGATGAGGTCGGACGACTCCCTGATCCTGGTTGACGATCTCGTGAAATACAGCCACGGCGACCTGATCTTCCGCCTCGACAAGTATCTCGGCGGCGGGATCACCGCCACGCCCTACTACGAGGACATCGTCGGCCAGATCGTCGAGAACGCACGCGTCGCCTGGCGCAAGCAGCGCCTCCTGCGCGCCGCGTGCGTCCTCGTCGGTCTGAGCCAACTGGGCCTGCTCGTCCGCCTGTTCGCCCGCTAGAGCAGGGAGTCGAGCTTGGCCTTGATCGCCGACTTGGGCTGAACGCCCACCATCTGTTCGACGAGCTTCCCGCCCTTGAAGAACAGCAGGGTCGGGATCGCGGAGACGCGATAAGCCGACATCGTGGCGCCGTTCTCGTCGGTGTTCAGCTTTCCCACGACAGCCTTGCCCTCGTACTCCGCGGCAAGCTCCTCGACTACGGGACCGAGCATGCGGCACGGCCCGCACCACGGCGCCCACAGGTCCACGAGCACAGGCTTGTCGGACTCCAGCGCTTCCTTTTTGAATGTCGCGTCAGTCAGTTCCAGCATAACTCCTCCTTTATGATTTCGATTCGCCCGGCGTCACGACTAGGTCCTCGGCGCCGCCCTCCGCCACGGTCATCGAGTACGCGTCCAACAGCGCGCCGTCGTTCGTCGTGTTCATACGCTTTCCCGGTTAATTGACCGTTTGGTCAATAATGACCGAAAAAAAATCACTCCAGCGTTCTCAACACCTCGCTCATGACGGCCTTCAGCTCCGTCCGGTCGCAGCCGGTGCGCCCCAGAGCACGGACGCCTAAAATCGCGGCGAATAAAAAACGGGCGGAGGCCCTCGCCGCACCGCGCCCCCTCACGCTGCCGTCGGCGCGGCCGCGCAGCACGGCGGCCAGCAGCGCCCCTTCAACGCGGCGCCGGTTGTCCTCCACGCAGCGCGCGACGCGCTCGTCGTGGGCGGAGCGTTCCGACGCGGCGTTGGCGAGAAGGCAACCGCACGGGTCGCCGGCGGCCTCATCGATCGTGATCGTGAACAAGCGCTCGATCGCGGCGCGGCCGGTCTTTGCGGCGTTGAGCGTCTCGAGAAGATTGACGCCCTTCGTGCCCTGGTAGCGATTGAGCGCGGCGAGGTACAACGCGCGCTTGTCGCCGAACGCGCCGTACAGACTCGCCCGGCGAAGGCCCGTCGCCTTCTCCAAATCCTCAAGAGAGGTCCCGTCGAAGCCTTTCGCGCGAAAGGTCTCCACGGCCTTATCAAGGACTGAGTCGCTATCGAACGAACGGGGGCGAGCCATGCCGACATTATAGACTGAACAGTCAATAATGTCAAGTCCGGCTTTACCGACTCTTGACCCGCACGCAACAACTCCTTAACGGGACACGGCTATAGTATCGAGGACGCCATGATAGACACCGAACGATCCCCCGAAACCACCGCGAGACTCCACGCCGAGATCATGCGTGAGCGCGCCGAAGGCCTTCATGAGGCCGCGCAAATTGCCAAAATCCGTCTTGTGGCGCGTGAAGAAGCGCTCGCGCGACTTCGCACCCAGGTCGCGATGCTTAAGGCCTCGCTCGAGCCCGCGCATACAGTTGCCCCCCCGAAGCAGTTCACGGCCCCGGTCACGATCACTCCCCTTGCGCGGACCTCACCTTGGATGTCGTTAGCGCCTTATGCGGCGATCGCCGCCTGCGCCGTTGCAATCGAGCTCGGCGGCGCGCGCCTCCCGACTTCCGTCGCGCCCGATCTTTCCGCCCTGGCCCACCCCGCGCCCGCCGTGATCGCCAACACCCGCTCTGTCCCGAAGGGCGTGCCCGTGGTCAGCGACGAGGACCGCTCTCAGGAAGCCTTGCTGCTCGTGCATCAATGGAAGCTTCCCGGCGACGAGAAGTCCCTGGGCGAGCGCCTGGGCGGCGAGCTTGAGATTCCCGGAGGCCGTCCATCGTGGAGCGTCGAGCGCACCGGCTCGCACGGCTACCGCGTGACCTTCCAGCCCGCGGAGAAAGATCTGCCTTACGCCTTCGAAGCCGACATCGAGGCGCGCGTCGTCTGGCCGACTCCGGACACCCAGGAACTGCTCGCTCCCCGCTTCACCGCCGCCTTCCGCGACGCGGTGCGCTGACCCCGAAACCTCCTAAATTACACCATTGACACCCCCGGATCCCGGGGATACGCTATGCCCATGCGTATGAAGTCCCCTCCCTTCAAAGCGCTGTTGCCGCTGTTGCTGGCGCTTATCGCGGCGGCCCCCCCAGCCCCGCAGCTTCCCCCCGACTTCCGGGCGATGTGCCCGTATGAGGCCAAGCTGTGCGCCGACTACGACGCCCTTAAGACCGAGCTCGACGCCGCGGCCGGACAAACGCTGAACGGAGACCAGCTCGCGAAGCTCAACGGAGAGCTTATCGGCATCGTTCGCCGCACCGACGCCGTCGTCTACGACCAAGTAGGAAAATGGAAGCTCGACGGCATACGGGAAATTCAGGGGAGCATCTTCGGCGGGCTCTATGTCCTTCGGCACAAGGTCAACGATCTAAGTCTCGCCTCGGCCCCCGCAGAGGCGACCCGGCTGTACGGCCGCCTTCTCAGCGAAGAACAGCGCGCCGACAAGTTGATAGGCGATCTTCAGGGCTCCATGCTAAGCGCCGAATCATTGTCGGGGCTCGCGCAAAGTCTGGACGCCCTCAATGGGGAAGCCACCGGCACCTGGCAGGAGGTCCGGACCTTTGCGTTCAACGCCGATCGTATGGGCTATCCGATCGAGTCGACGGTGAAGCGCGAGTTGAGCCCCGCAGGGAAACTGATCGATACACATGTCAATTCCCTACAGGAGCGCGTCGCAAATTTAAGAGACCGGCTCGCCAAGATACGTCAGGCGACTGGTTCAAGCCCCTCGCCTCAAGCGGCGGGAGAGGCCGCCGCCGCGCGCGAAGCCTCGGCGAAAGTCGGAGCACGCTTAAAAGCCGGCGGCCTCGACCGCGATCTCTTCGAGCACAGGGCCGCGGAAGAAGCGCCGGTCTCAGGCGCCTCCCCGGCGACGGCCGGCAAGCCCGGGTTCGACCCCAACCGTGTCAATCTGACGGTGAGCCCGAAGATGCTTCTCGACAACCGTCCTCCGCCGGAGATCGCCAAGCCCACGACACCGTTGCCTCCCAGAACATTCTGGCAGCGCATGACCGGCGCGTCGCCGCTTTATGGAGGAGGCGTCTTCACCGATCGAGACGCCGCGGGCGAGAAGCACACGATCGCAATGGACGCCTTTCCCGCCGAAACGGAACGAATCGCCAACCTGCGCGACGCCGGCCGGACCACGACCGTCGGCGACCCGGGCGGTCGCGCCCAGTACGTCTTCCGTCAGACGGGCGGCACCTGCGCCCTGGCCTCCCAAGCTCAGATGTACGCCGAGGCGCACGGCATCAAGCCGACGCGCGCAAACATGCGTAAACTCGAAGACGAGTTATTCGCCAGGGCCAGCAACACCAACCAATTCACCGGCAATTCCGCTGATCCCGGTCAGCGCGGAACGCAAGGCGGCTTCGGAGGCGGAGGCACGCAGGACCAGTACCTCGGCAACATGCTGGACACTCCCGTCAAGAAGCACTATCTTGCAAAGCAAGATGAGCTCCTTACGGCCGTTTCTCGCGGGAAGATGGTCATGGTCTCGGCCAATGCCGGCATGCTCTGGAACGATGAGCGGCACAAAAACGGAGGACACGCAATCGTGATCACGGGTGCCGAAGTCGACCAAGCCGGCGGCTTGCTCGGCTATTACATCAACGACACCGGCACCGGGGAGGGCGCCCGCTTCGTCAGCGCAAAGCAGTTCCTGCCTGCCTGGGAAAATCGCGGCAGCGTTTTCATCGAGCCCCTATGAGACAAGCTTTACGCCTTCTGACCGCACTGATTCTGCTCGCGGCCTGCACCAAGACTGAAAACCACCCGATATCGGCGGCGCAGAGTGAGGCGGCTGAAGCCGGCAACCAGAAGTTCGTCAGCCGGCTCGGCGAAACGATTCGCGGCGTCCATGCGGGCGGGCCCTGCTCCACCGTCGTCGCTATGGAGTGGCCCGATGGTTTTCCGGTGCCGGCGGAAGCGTCGCAGGCCCGACTGTTCAAGATCTTTTTCTACCCGATGAGCTCTGTTCCCGGCGAACCGGCATACTCTTCACCGGCCGCGGAAGCTCTCCTCGATATCGAGACAGGGAAGGTCATGACCTGCGAACTCACGGCGGAAAAGCCCAAGAAGCTGACAGGAAACCGTTGGCCCGCCGCCCTCAAGGGCGTCGGCGCGTTCCCAATGGACGCACTCGCCAAAAAGCTCCACGCCCGGACGGAAGCCGTGGCCGCCGTCTACGGCTCCGCGGGCGCCCCGACGCCGGCCGGGGTTGAGACCGCCAAGGATTATATCCGGCTCTTCAAGATGAACGCGGAGCCCTCTCTGCTGCCCTATTACTACCGGCTCAATCCCGCGTTCTGGGAGTGGCTGAGGGTCACCGCTGGCGATTCGATCCCCGCGGCGCGCTAACTACTTAATCAGCGCAAGGCTCGAGGTGTAGCCGTGAACGAAGTTGCGGCCGCCGACCGGCCCGAACTCCCCGTTGGCGAAGAAGCCGGCCATCGGGATGGGTCCGCGCAGGCTCTGCACCAAGGTCGCGTCGTGATCCGATTCGCCGTAGAGGCCTTTGCCGCGGCCACAGCACGAGAACAGCAAGGCGCCGCGGGGCGAGGAGTCGAGCTCGGGCAGGGCGCCGAGCAGCATCGAAAAATCCTGGTCGGAGGTGTGCGCGTCGCGCAGCTGAAACTGCAAGGTCTGGCCGCGCCGCAGGTGGGCTCCGAGCACGAGCGAGCCTGTCTTATCATCGTAGCCGAGCACGTTGCGAATGACGAAATCCCCGCGGCGAAACTGGGCGCGGCTTTCATCCATCACGAGGCCCGCGAACAACGAGCTGCGCGCGAGACGCTGATCGTCCGGCGTGCACTTCGACAATGTCTCACGCAAAACCTCAAGCGGGCTTCGCCCACCGAGCTCGTGCAGGACATTGCCCTCCGCCTTGGTCACGATCAAGGGATCTCCGATCGGGCGGCAGCCCTGCGCCACGACGGTTTGGATTTCAACCGCGCCGACGAGAGCCACGCCCGCGAGTCCCTGGGTGATGACATGAGAGCCGAGCAGCATCCAAGAGGGTTTGTGAAGGAGCATGCCGCTGGCCAGGCCGCCGACGAGCGGCGCGCCGGGATAGCCTTCGTTAAACAGCGCGGCCATGCGCTCCGGGTCACCGGTCATCGGATCGCCCAGGATCAAAAACTTCGGATTCTCGTTCGGGTAAAGATCGAGCTCCTTGACGAGCGCGGAGCCGTTCTCGAGCCGGCCCATCTCCCCCTGGGTAAAAGTAAACGGCTGAACGCGCACCCCGGGCAGGCGCATGGCTAAAATCGAGATGCCGGGCGTCATCTCGACTTCCTTGCGGCCCGCGATGACTCCGCTCGCGTTGCAGCCCAGCACGCGCAGCGGCGCGAGGTGCTTGGCGAGCAGCGTCGAAAATTCTGCGGGATCGAAGTCACCGAACGCCTCGGCGACGAAGACGAGCGCCAAATCGCAGGGACCGGAACCCAGGCGCGTGCGCGCCGCCTTCGCGGCCGCGACGGCGGCCTTGCGCCAATCCTTGTCGTCTGAAAAGCCCTCGGCGAAATGCTTCACATCGGTCACTTCTTCTCCCCCCTGACGGCCATAGCCACGGCGGACACGCCCGCGGGATCGCCCGCGTCGGCCAAGCGGCGCAGGTCCGCGCCGCAGCCGAATAAGCACGGGTAAGCGTCCGCCTGAAGATGATGCGCGAGGATGTAGTCCTGATCATCGGGATCGACGAAGGAGATGACCTTGCGCGGCAAATAGAGGCGATGGACGGCCGCGAGCAAAGCGTCCGCCTTCGGCTCGCCCGCGCGGCCGACGAGGTCAAAATCCATGCGCCCGCGCGCATGCAGGTCGGCGACCCTGGCCAGGCCGGCATGGCTGATCACATCATCTTTCTTCATGTTCCACGCGCCCTTAAGACCCCACTCGAGCCAGCGCCGGTAATTATGATTGCCCTTGAGATGATGCATACGGCGGCACACTTCGAGAGCGAGCGCGTTCAGCCTCGGGTCGACATGCGGCTCGCGCAGAATGGCGGGATCGCCGGCGCGAGAGACGCGGTCGAGAAAACCCCCTCCCTCGCGATCCCAAAGCTCTTGAAAGAGGAAGCGCAGCATCGCGTCCGCGAACTCCCGGTGCGCCTTCATCCCGGTCGAGAGAAAGCCGTCGGTGAAGGCG
>JAYTSX010000114.1:0-7720 GCA_043745445.1 Elusimicrobiota bacterium | reverse complement strand
GCCGAGACCCTCGCGCGCAAGCGCATGGCGTTCTTCGTCGCCCCGAACAAGGCCTTCCGCGACGCCCTGGTCGCGAGCCTCGCGCGCGGCTCTCGCGCGTACCGCGAAGACGGCGACGCGCTGTTTCGCTCCTCCTGGAGCTTCCACGCGACGGATTGGACGCAGGACGCCCGGAACGAAATCCTCATCGTCGATGAGGCGCACCGGCTCAAGGACAAGGCCTATCAGTACAAGGGCAAGAGCATGGTGTCGGACATGGTCCGCTCATCGCGGATCACCGTCTTCTTCATCGACGAGTCCCAGCGCGTGACATGGAACGACTCAGGCTCAATATCCGCGATCAAGGCCGCGGCCGAGCGCTTCGGCGCCACCTTCCACGCTCCTCTCAAGCTGTCCGCGCAGTTCCGCTGCAACGGCTCCACTGGGTATCTCAACTGGCTCGACGACGTCCTTCAGATCCGGCCCACAGGCAACTTCGAAAACTGGGGCGACGGCCAGTACGACTTCAGGGTCTTCGACCGGGCCGAGGACTTATACGCGGCCTTGAAGGCCAAGAACACCGCGAACAAGGCCCGGCTGATCGCGGGGTACTCCTGGGAGTGGCCGACGAAGGGGCGCGAGCGGGGCGGCGCGGTGAAGCATGTGCAGGCGGACGGGCTGTCCTTGCCGTGGAATTACTCGGGCGAGAGCTGGGCCGCGGCCAACGACGGCATCGAGCAGGTGGGGTGCATTCATACGAGCCAGGGGCTCGAGTTCGATTGGATGGGGGTGCTCATCGGCGACGACCTGTATTACAAGGACGGCGCCGTGCGCAGCGATCCTTCGAAACGAGCCAAGACGGACAAGAGCCTGCACGGGTGGAAAGGCGAGTTCAAGGCTGCGAAGGACGATCCCGCGGCGCAGAAGGCGATCATGGCCAAGGTGGACGAGATCATCAAGGGGACTTATCGGGTGCTGCTGTCGCGGGGGCGCAGGGGCACCTTTGTTTGGTGCAAGGACGCCGCGCTGAGGGACTACCTCAACACGCGTCTGGCATCGGCTCTCAAGGCGTAACGATCCGTATCTGGAGGCTGCCCTTCAACGCCCGCGCGATCCGGTCAAGCGTCACGAGCGTCAGGTTCTGCCCTCCCTGCTCGATGCGCGAGACCGTCTGCTGCTTCGACTTGATGCGCCGCGCTAGCTCCCCCTGCGTCATCTTCGCGGCCTCCCGTGCCTTCGTGATCTCGAATGCGACCTTCATCTCGATCTCGGCGTCGGCGTAAAGCTGCCGGAACTCCGGATCCTTCATCTCCACGGCCAGAAACTCTTCCAGCGTCGTTCCTCGTTTCACGCGTTTCTTCATATCCCCTCTGTGCGTCTTTGGATCCACTCCGCTCTTCGGCGACGGGCGCGCGTCAATTCCTCAGGCGGCACCTTGTCCTCGTTCTTCAAAAACGCGCTCGTGACGACGATGATGGTCCTTTCATGAAAGAAATACAGGACCCGGTGTTGATGTCCCTCAGCCGGCACCCGCAGCTCGTATATATCGTTTCCAAGGTAATCGACCATCGGCCTGCGCGCCCAATGCCCCAACTCCTTCAGGCACTCCAACGCGAACCCGATCTTCGCCTTATGCGCCTTAACCTGCGCCCGGATGTAGTCCAACGCGGGCTCGTCTCCTCGCGTCGTGCGGTAAAACTCCAACCGATACCCCATGCGGCCCTCCTAGCATACAGCGTATACGATGTATATTCAAGGCCCACTCATGAGCCTACTTACTATACGATTGGGCCCCCAAAAAAGTTGCATCAGGCTCCAGGCCTAGCTCTTCGTCATCGAGGGCGGCCCCGGCACCGGCACCCTCCGTTTTCTTCGATAAGGCTGCTCGCCGAGACCCTCGCGCGCAAGCGCATGGCGTTCTTCGTCGCCCCGAACAAGGCCTTCCGCGACGCCCTGGTCGCGAGCCTCGCGCGCAACTCTCGCGCCTACCGCGAAGACGGCGAGGCGCTGTTTCGCTCCTCCTGGAGCTTCCACGCGACGGATTGGGCTCAAGACGCCCGGAATGAAATCCTCATCGTCGACGAGGCGCACCGGCTCAAGGACAAGGCCTATCAGTACTAGGGCAAGAGCATGGTGTCGGACATGGTCCGCTCCTCGCGGATCGCCGTCTTCTTCATCGACGAGTCCCAGCGCGTCACCTGGCAGGACTCCGGTTCCGTCGCCGCGATCAAGGCCGCGGCCGAGCGCTTCGGCGCCACCTTCCACGCTCCGCTCAAGCTGTCCGCGCAGTTCCGCTGCAACGGCTCGACCGGGTATCTCAACTGGCTTGATAGCGTCCTGCACCTGCGCGAGACGGCGAACTACGACAACTGGGGCGACGGGCAGTACGACTTCCAGGTGTTCGATCGCGCGGAGGAGCTGTACGCGGCGCTCAAGGCCAAGAACGACCGGAACAAGGCGCGGCTCATCGCGGGGTACTCATGGGAGTGGCCGACGGCGGGCAGGTCTCGCGGGACCTCGGTCAAGCATGTCACGGCCGACAAGCTGGCGCTGCCTTGGAACTACGACGGCGAGAGCTGGGCCGCGTCACCGGACGGCATTGAGCAGGTGGGCTGCGTGCACACGAGTCAGGGGTTGGAGTTCGACTGGATGGGCGTGCTTATCGGGAACGATCTGCGCTTCGAGAACGGGCGCGTCATCGGGGATCCGACGAGGCGCGCCAAGACGGACGCGAGCCTCAAGGGATGGAAGGGCGAGTTCAAGGCTGCCAAGGACGACTCAGCGGCTCAAGAGCGGATTCTTAAGCGCGTCGACGATATCGTGAAGGGGACCTACCGCGTATTGATGTCCCGCGGACGGCTAGGCACATACGTTTGGTGCCAGGACGAGGCGCTGCGCGAGTATTTAAAGCAACGACTGATCACGGCTTCATCCGCACGCGCGTAAAACGACGGAACTATTTGAGGCCGTCAATCGTATGATAGATGTCCACTCCCTTGCCCGACCACCTGGCACGTGGTATTGCTAACGAGGAGACTTGGACTTATACTCAGAAAGAGGCGCGAATGATCTTCGAACACACGATTAAAGAAGTTCTCACCGAACGGGTCCAAAGCATCGAGCAGAAGTTCGGCTCGGACGTGGTGTTCTACTACGGTGAAATTCACCCCAGCTTTGTAAAGATGTTCCGCGATTTCATCGAGAAGCTCGCGGCTGAACCCACCAAGAAGGACACTTTGACGATGTTCCTCAACACTCCCGGCGGCAGCGCCGAGACGGTCGAGAAAATGGTGGACATCATGCGCTTCCACTACTCCAAGGTTCACTTCGTCGTTCCCGACTTCGCCATGTCGGCCGGAACGATCCTCTGCATGTCCGGCAACAAGATTTACATGGACTACTCATCGTCGCTTGGACCGATCGACCCGCAGGTCTTTAACGGGAAGGACTGGGTTCCCGCGCTCGGCTACCTCGATCAGGTCGACAACCTTTTGGCGAAAGCGAAGGCGAACACTATCACCCAAGCGGAATTCCTGATCCTTCAAAGCCTCGACCTGGCGATGTTAAGCCGCTACGAGCAGGCGAAAAATCTCACGATCACTCTGCTCAAAGAGTGGCTCGTGAAGTATAAGTTCAGCGACTGGGCAACCCACGCGACGACACCTGCCAAGATCGGTCAGGCGGTGACACCCCAAGAGAAGCAGGCCCGTGCGGAGGAGATTGCAAAGCTGCTTGGGAACAACAAGCACTGGCACTCCCACGGCCGCATGATCGGGATAGGAAGCCTCCGAGATTTGCTAAAATTAAAAATCGAGGATTACTCGACGGACGTTCCTCTTCGGACTCTGATTCGGAACTACAACGATCTTCTGTTGAGGTTCAGCGCCTAGTGGAATATTTCGCCGTTTGAATTAATTGCGATTATCGGCGTTCGTAAGCCAGGTAAAATGGAGGCTTATGAACGAGAAAGAGAAGCCGGAGCAGGATGCGGAAGTGTTCGTGAAGGGCGTGAAGCGACGCACGAGGAAGAAGTTCACGGCGGAGGAGAAGATCCGGATTGTGCTGGAAGGCATGAAACGGGACATGTCGGTGGCCGAGTTGTGCCGGCGTGAAGGGATCCCTTCGGCGGCTTATTACAGCTGGACAAAGGACTTTATGGAAGGCGGCAAGCTCCAGTTGCAGAGAGACGCCCGGCGTCACACCGACAGCTCGGGCGTTGAGAAGCTCAAGAAAGAGAACGCCGCCCTTCGTGACCTCGTCGCCGACAAAGAGATCACCATTCGTATCTTTAAAAAAACGTTCGGCGAGGACAACACGTGAAGTTTTCGCCAGAAGAGAAGGTTCGGCTCGTCGAGGAGTTGGCCAGTGAGGCAAACCTGCTCGAGCGGTTACGGGAGCTCGGAATTGCCTCGTCGACCTACTACGGATGGAAGCGGCGCTTGGCAGCGCGGGGCGTTGCGGCGTTCATCGCCGCGAGCAGCGCGCCCAAGCGGGTCTGGAATCGCATCAGTCCGGTCGAACGCGACCTGATCGAGAGCGAGGCCCGCAAGCATACGGAGCTGAGTCCGCGGTTATTGGCCATGATGCTGACCGAGCAGCACGGCGTGGCGGTGGGCGAGACGACGGTCTACCGCGTGTTGAAGCCGCTGGGGTTAGTCCGACAAAGGCCCCTGGACCAACGGCCGGCGGCAAAGGTCTGGAAGAAGCCGACGAAGGCGGTCGACGAGATATGGCAGATGGATGGAACGAACTTCTTCATCCCGGAGTTCGGGTTCTACAAGGCCATTCCGGTAATCGACGACCATTCGCGAAAGGTGCTGGCGTGCCCGCTGTTGCCTGATGAGAGCGGGCAATCGGCTTCAGACGCCTTTGAGCTGGCCATGGAGGCGGCGCAGCGCGAGGGGCATGTGATCAAAACGCGGCCGACGCTGCTGACGGACAACGGGGCGGGGTTCTCAGGTGAGGTCCTGGCCAAATATCTGAAGGCCCGAGGCGTGCCGCACATCTTCGGAGCGCCCTATCACCCGCAGACGCAGGGCAAGGTTGAACGCTTCAACCGGACGCTCAAGGAGCGGGTCAACCTGTGGGTTCACGGCACGCCGGACGACTTGCGGGCGTCGATCGGCAAGACGAACGAGGAGTACAACGAGAGGCCGCATGAGGCGTTGAAAAATGTCTGCCCGAACGATGTCTACGCGGGCAGGAAGGACGAGGTGTTGGAGCGGCGGGCCAAGATCAGGCTAGAGACGATGGCTCGGCGTTATGCGTACAATATGGCACGGACGTCGGAACCGCAAACTAATTCAGGTGCTGAAAATTCCCAAAATCGCTGAAGACATACACTCGTCGATGTTTACGGTGCCAACAATAAAGAGATTATTCGGCACGACGATCTCAGATGGATCCTTGGCGTACCAGCCCTCTTCCCCTTTTTCTAGATTGGGGATACAGGCCTTACCTGACTCAATTCCTGACAGCAGATCCGCGAAGTAGCGCTCTACATGCGCAAGGTTCATCTCGTCGAGAATTAGGAGGTACGGGCGTTCCGGATCAGCTGCGGCGCTTAAGATGAACTCCAAAGCGGGCGGCACATGCCACAGTCTCCGTCCCGATCGACCAAATCGAAGGGCATCCTCATATCCCAATATTGATTCGGGACCGTTCCAGTCAGGCCGCACTGGCAACACGCGATATCGTCCCGCAGAGCACAACCATTCGCCAAACTTCATGGCAATCTGCGTCTTTCCGGATCCTGACAAGCCCGTAAGGATTACGAGCCGCTTGGTCGCCAAGCTTGCGATGAATGCTCGAGTGACGGCATCTTGCCGGCTGCCAAAAGTAATTCCCGCCTTCGTGAGTGCCTGAGAAAATTCCTTCTGCACGACTGATAGAGAGACCGTTGCCATTTTCTTTTTCTCGCCCTTCTGCCGACGAATATAGCTGTCGTACGCGGCCAACAACTCATTGAGATCGGAAAGAAGTGTCGCATCCGACGGAACTCGCCCTGTTTCATAAAACTTATGGGCAATTGTTGATAATTCATATTTCCGCCCAAGATTCCCGGCGGCCTTAAGATCGATATTGTTGTCGAGGCTGAATTCGCGTCCAGCAAGTCCCGTGCAGTTTTTTCTGACGTCGGCTAAGAACTCATGGGCCTTCGCGCTTCCGATTCTATCCCGAGGCTCGGTAACTCCCTGGTTAAGGGTGAGGTAGAAGCCTGACAAATCGGCCCTGAACAAAATGACGGCGTACACGCCCCGTTGGGTCGTACCAGTTTCTCGCTTATCCAGGAATGCAATCCAGGGGACGGATGCCCAATTTCCTTTACCGGCCGACCACTTCACGACAACGGACGGATATCTACCCTGGATTGATACCGACAATGCCGAAAGAAGCTCATTGAAGGGTTTCGAGATCGCATCTGCGTTGCCAAACTTTCTTTTTGCCGCCTTCGCATAGCCAGCCAAAATCTCGTCTAAAGCTGGTTTAATCCGCTCGCCGACAGACTCGGGAAGTTCTTCGGCTGCCCCATCAAGCCGATCCTCATCTCCATCTCTCGACCAGAGTTCGGCCAATGGCTCACGATAAAAATCCAGCTCGGCATCCTGATATTCAGCCTCTTGATTCTTACGGATTTCAAAAATGCGTTTATCGACTTCAATGGGTGAGAGCGCCGCGATGTTCTTTGAAGGCAGATTTATTTTATTTGCGAATGCCTTCACTATGTTCAACTTATGTTTTCGCGATACGATTCGTTCGTAGTGATCTGGGAATAGCAGGTAGCAAAGCATTGGCCGGAGGAGTCGGGCCGGGCCTTCGGGAAGACTCATGAGCCATTCTCCGAAGGCCCATGGATCAGCAAGAATGCTCTCTCTCTTTGCCGCTGGGAGGGCTTTCAGGTTCTGCGTCGCGCGGATAAGGAACGCCAGCTCTCTCCAGAGGTGCCCCGAGAACCCGGGCCCGGGCTCACCAATTCCAATTAACACATCCTCATCGAGGAGTTCCGACTCGGTGATTGACGTGCCCGCCCACGAAAAGATTTCACGTACTTGTTTGGCTTTCAGCTCCCAGCCCATCCCGTTTGTGAAGAGCCGTAAGACCCAGTACATTTCAGCCGCCAGCCGCTTTGCCCCCTTGCTCGTCGGCTTCAGTTGTTCTTCTAGCTTCTCGAGAAACTTCCGAGTTGATTCGTCAGGATTGTTTACATAGTGCTCATCGAGTTCGCTGAGATGCTCTTTAGTCCAGACGGCGCCCAAAGAGAAAACCGACCCGTCCTCAAGTAGACAGGAATCCTTCCATTGTGCAGCCGCTTTAAATAGGGGGGCCAAGTTAACGTCGGCGTCGCCGTGTCGGGCCATGGAAACTCCTTTCAAGTCATCACGCACAAATCTGGTGGATCAGCGCAGTGTTCATTATATATATCGCCGACACCGATAGGCGCCAACCTTGCAATAATCCCAACCCCTGCAGCTGGTCGCGAAGAAGAAGGCCTTGGTCCGCAAATGCTCGCCCCCCACTCACTGCTCCCGCCCCGCACAGCACTTCTTAAACTTTTTCCCGCTGCCGCAAGGGCACGGCTCGTTACGCCCGACCTTCATCGCGCGCAGCTCCTTGGGCAGCCCGAGCCCGGCCCCCGCGGATCGCTCCTTGGCGAGCAGGTCGGCGTTGACCAGCTCCTCCTGAGGCAGACCCCAGAGCCCGCCAAGGCCGGCGCGGATCTCGCGCAGACGCGCGATCCCGT
>JAYTSX010000113.1:0-7726 GCA_043745445.1 Elusimicrobiota bacterium | reverse complement strand
CCTTGACTCCGCCGCCCTCCACGGGCGGCGCGCCCGCCAGCGCGAACGGCCCGCAGACCTCGGAGATCGCGATCATCAACGTCGTGCAGAGCGTGCTGTCCAAAAGCGGACACGTCGTCGTCGAGCCCCGCACCAACGCGCTGATCGTCACCGACATCCCCGAGGTTTTCCCGCAGGTCGAGCAGATCATCGCCGAGCTCGACAAGAAGGCCCCGCAGGTCATGATCGAGGCCCAGATCGTCGAGATCGACTCCAACCGAACGCGCGAGCTCGGCTTCGAGTGGGGCGGCCCCAACGGCGAACTCGGATCTTTCACCGGAGGCGTACGAGATACATCCTTTCCCCTTAACCTCCCGTCCTCCATCTCCAGGGGGCAGTTCTTCGATCCTCTTAACCCGAATACCGGCATCATCAGCACGATCGGGTCCGCCGGCTCCGCATCGGTCGGTGATTCGAAGGCGATTGTGCATGGCTCATTTCTTAAGACGAGCGTGCTCGACCTGACCTCGTTGAAGATCGCCTTGCGCGCGCTGATCTCCCGCTCGGAAGCGCGCTTCCTCGGCAAGCCGAAGATCCTGACGCTCAACAACAAGAGCGCTGTGATTGAAATCAGCGCGGAAGAGGCGACCAACTTCGCGATCACCCAAGGCGGCACGAGCGGCGGCACCAGCACTCAGGTGGCCAGCGTTCAGCGTTACACGACGGGGCTGGTCCTCCGCGTGACGCCTCAGGTCAACAAGGAAGGCTACATCACGATGCTCGTGCAGCCTTCCTTCACAGACATTCAAGAGGCGTCGATCTCGGTCGCCACGGCCCGCGTGTTCAATCCGATCAAACGCGCCGCGTCCACCTTGGTCCGCATCAAGAACGGGCAGACCCTGGTTCTTGGCGGCCTGCTGCGCTCGACGGAATCCAAGGTCGTGCGCAAGGTGCCGTTCTTTGGCTACATCCCGATCGTCGGTTGGCTCTTCACGAGCTCCTCGACGCGCCGGGTCAACTCCGACCTCGTCATCTTCATCACCCCGACTATAGTTAGCGATTAAGGCGGCCGGCATGAGCGGAATATGACCCCTCGAAGCACCCCCTATGTGGATAATATGTGCATTATAAGGGAGGGGCATTTCTAAGGCCCCGCAATTTGACTATACTTCGCCACGGCACGATTCGCCGCCGCGCTGGTGCGCGTCCGCACCGAGGCGGGGTTCACGACGGCGTACGCCTTTTACCATAAGAACGGCGGGCGGCGCGTTTTCCCGTGCACCTTCTCGTATTACCTGCGCATCGAGAATGGCAAGGCCCTGCCCCGCCCTGAATGGCTGCCGATGTTCCTGACCTTGCTGCGAATACCTCCCACGGACGCGCTGTGGCGGCAGATCATCGTCGATTACCTGCGCGACCATTTCGTCAGCGAGGACGCGTTCCAATCGGCGGTGGCGCCGCTCCTGCGTCCGGCCGAAGGCTCGGGCATGCGGTAGCAGACGGTGCGCCGCCTGGTCAGCGAACGGGCGTATCACCTCACGCCTGAGCAGTTCCAGACGGTGATCTCCGACGACGCGGCCTATTGGAGCTTTGATTTTAAAGAAACTTTCAGAAATAAATGCCCACATCGATGTTGACCTGCGCAACATGTAGATGAATAAAATTCATTTGGTCGTATTTCGCGGAATGGCGCTAGACAATAGCTACTGGATGACGCCGCTTCCAGCTGGGACCGGCCTTTCGTAGGCGGGGTCGGGCTGTCGCGGCCGCCGCCGGACTATGCAACTTAATGGGGGTGTCGATCGTATGAAGAGGTGGACGCTCCATTACTGCGGGGCTACCACCCTCACGACGCGGCGGCCAGTCCGCTCTACCGATCAGTCCTTGACCATCTCGAGAGCTATCTCGCGGAGCGCGCCCGCGCGCGCGAGGGCCCGGCCCATCCCTGTGCCGAGTCCGCGCTGCGGCATTTCCTGCAATGCGGTGTTCCTCGCTTTGGCGTAGCGAGATTTCGCTGCCGTCAGTGCGGTGAAAGTCGCTTCGTTCCGTTTAGCTGCAAGCGAAGAATGTGCTGCCCCAGCTGTGATTCGAAACGCGCCATGGTCGAGAGTGGCCATGCGCTTGCGGAGCTCCTGCCCGGCGTGGCATATCGTCAATGGGTGTGCGTCCTGCCCAAGCGCCTGCGCTACTTCGTTCACCGCGACGCGCGCCTTCCGGGTGAGATCAGCCGCATCCTGGCTGAGACGCTGACGGCCTTCTATCGGGGCCGCTGTCGTGCGCCCAAGGATGCGGCTCCCGCGCAGTTCCATGGTCTTCAGAGATTCGGCTCAAGCGTGAATCTACACCTTCACGATCACGCGGTGGTCTCAGATGGCGTGTTCAGCCTGAAGAACGGCGTTCTGCGCTTTCACCGCGCGCCTCCGCCGTCCGCGAGCGAGGTCGCGGCATTGATCGAAGGTTTACGGCACGCAATTCTACGAAGGATGCTCCGTCTGCGCGCGGTCCCCGAGGCGACGATCGCGAGTCTGCTCTCATGGCCGCACAGCGGCTTCTGCCTTGACGCCGGGACCTTGGTCGAAGCCGCGGACCGCTCTGGCCTGGAAAGATTGCTGCTCTATGTTCTGCGCCCGGCGCTCTCGCTCAAGCAGCTGACATACAAGCCGGAGACGGGTCTTGTGAGGTGTCGTCCCACGAAAGGCCGCCCGGACAGTCCGGCGGTGCTCGAGCGGAGCGGCGTTGAGTTCGTCGAGCGTTTAGCCGCCCTGATCCCGCCCCCGCGGAAACACATGGTGAGGTATTACGGCGCGCTCGGGCCGCGCTCGGCGTTGCGGCGCGCGGTTGGCTCGGCGACGTGGGACCGGGCGACGGGTGCGGAGCTTGAGGCGAGCCGGGCGCTTGCGGCCTCGACGCGTTCCTGGGCGGCCTGTGTGCGCAGGGTCTTCGAGGTGGACCCGGTACTCTGCGTGAAATGTGGCGGCGAGATGAAGCTGGCCGCGATCGTCCTCGATGATGGCGAACTCGACCGCATCCTGGCTCATCAGGGCTGGCCAGCGTCATGGCCCAAGACCAAGCCGGCACGCGCGCCCCCGGCGCGGGCGGCGAACGTCACTGCCGCGGGCGGAAGACGGCGGCATTCGCGCCGCCGCGAGGCCTGGGTCGGCGAGAATCGCCATTGATTTTATCGGACAGGAGGGCTACGCTTCGTCAATGGAGCGCGCTATTGCGGCGGTCGGGTCTTAAATCTCCTACTTCATAAGCCGCGGCTTACGACAAGCAGGCTCGGCAGATTAAAGCCAACGACAGTCGCTAAAGTCAGCGGCGAAGACGTTCAAGCACCGCGAGCGCCGCCGGATGGCTAGGCGACAATTGTAGAGCCTTCTCACAGTCCGTGCGAGCGCCGACCCAATCCTTGCGGCGCATCTTAAGCTCAGCCAGGCTCAGATATAGTTCGACTCGCGGCTTGCCTTGAATGGAGCGCTCGAGATCATCCTGCGCGCCCGTCAAATCCCCGAGTCCCAGCCGATACTGTCCTCGGATTCCCCGTGCCGTCGGTTCTCCTGGAACGAGCAGTATGGCGCGATCGAGTGCGGCGACGCCTCGGACCTGATCGCCGCGCCGCAGATAGGCCGCGCCGAGCCGCCAATCGGCCATGGATTCATAGGGATCGCCGCGCAATAATGCGGCCATATGCTCAAACAAAGCCGGCTCATCACGCCAGCGTGCCTGGGCCGTCGCCGCTCCCGCGGCGAGCAGAAAGACGACGATTACCATGGCGCCGAGACGCGCACGCTGCGCGCCGCCGCGCGTCAACGCCCAAGCCGCGATGATCGACCAACATACGCCTGGAACGTATGTATAGCGGTCATTGGCGACGAACAACGCCTCGCTGAAGCCGGTAAACGGGAAGGCGAGAAGCAGATAGCCTGCCCATAAAACCAGCGCGCCGGCCGAGCGACGGCGCCAAGCGACGGCTGTGAGTGCGGCGAGGACGAGTGCGTGAGCGAAGAAGCTCCAGTGCAAGGGTGGACGATTGATCAAGGTGAGGTAGAACGGCGAGAGGTCGAAGGGCCACCAATGGCGCCAAAGATAGGAGTCCCAGCAGTAGGCCGCGCGCAGAAGCTGGCCGAGGACGTTCAGCGCGCCGAGTTCCGGCGGTTTGTCCCAAGGACCGCGGCCTCCGTAGCGTGTAGCAGCTGCGGCAAGGGCACCGAGGAGGGCGACGGCAAGATAGGGGATGCGCACCAGCAAAGCGCGTCGCGCGACACGGTCGCCGAGCCATCGCACTGGGGGCGTCCGTCTCAGCACGTCCAAGTCGAGCAAGACCAAAGCCGCGCAGCCGCCGATGGCGGCAGGGTAAGAGAGGATCGCGCAAACGGCGAGCGCCACCGACGCGGCGCGCCAACCGAGGCTCCCCCGCGCGGCGCGCAGGACGGCGAGCGCGGCCAGTAGCAAAAAAGTGAGCGCCAGCACGTGGCCGCGCGCGACGGCCCAGGAGACGGCCTCGACGCGAAGCGGATGCAGGGACCAGAGGAGCGTGGCGGCGAGGACTGCGGGGACGGTTCGGCGCTCGTCGCCGCCGAGCAAGGCGCAGAGGAGCGTGCACAGCAGGCCGGCGTTGAGGCCGTGGAGCAGGACGCTCGAGAGATGGTAGTCGAGCGGATTGAGCCCGCCGATTCGGTAGTTGACGGCCCAGAGCAGATAATTGAGCGGCTGGTAGCGCAGGGACGCCTCGTTGCGGCTCAGAGAGAAGATGGCCCCGAGGTGCTCCGCATCGAGGCCGCGAATGGCCGTGTTGCCGAGGATGTAGCCGTCGTCCCAGGCAGGAAGGAACTCGAAGCTCGTCGAGGGCGCAAAGACGAGGACGGTCAGGACGGCGGCGGCGAGGCAGGCGCGCAGGCGCGTCACGCGAGCTTTCCCGATTTACGCGCGACGAGCAGGAGGATATCGCCCAGATCGAGGGTTATGGGAAGGCTCAGGCCGGCAGGCGCGGCGGCGGGCCATGGCAGTCTCCAACGAAGAGCCAGGCCGTGCAGCATAGAGAAGATGTCGCGTGTGTGGGCGACGCTGCGCTCCTCGAAGACTTCGAGCCCGGCCTGCTCGACGGCGCGACGCAAAGTCGCGCGGGTAAAGTAGAAGAGGTGGGTCGGCGGGTGGATCTGGCGCCAGGACTCGCCCCGCCAACGCGCGAGCGTGCTGCCAAGGTCGCCGGTCGTCATCACGAGGTGGCCGCCCGGGCGTAGCCAGCGCGCGGCCTTCTCGACCACGCGAACAGGATGTGGCAGGTGCTCGATCGTATCCCATAGGCAGACGAGGTCGACGCTCTCGGGCTCATCAGGCAGGGCGAGAAAGTCGGCGACGCGGACATCGACGCCGAGCGCCTCGCGGGCGCAGGTGGCCGCGCCCGGGGAGATTTCGAGGCCGCGCGCACGCCAATGAGCGCGAGCCAGGTCAAGGAAGAATCCGTACGCGGAGCCAATTTCAAGCAGATCGCCGCCGTCAGGAGCCATCGCGCGCAGGTCGCGCACACGGGCGGAAAAGTTGAGTTGGAGCGCGGCCTTATCACGCTCGTAGCCGAGGTACTCGCCGCCGTTGAAGTAGGCGTCGTCGTACGGCGCGGAGGGATCGAAGCCCGGCGGCAACTCGTGATAGACGAGGCCGCACGAGGAGCAGCGCACGATGCGCTTAGCTGGATATAAAGGCTCAGGCGCGGCGACGCTCGCGCACAGTTCGCAGGCGCGGGCGGGGACGCTCATCGCGCCGATGGGAAGCCGACGGCCTCCGCGACGAGATACGTGGGGCGCGCCTTGACTTCATCGTAAACCTTGCCGAGGTAAAGGCCGAGCAGGCCCAGAAGCAGGAGTTGGAAGCCGCCCACGATGGATACGATGATCATCAGAGAGGTCCAGCCGGGCAGGACTTGATGCGTGATGAGGCGAGCGTAAAGGGCGAAGACCGCGTAGGCGAAGCCGAAGAGACCGACAGCCGCACCGACAGCCAGAGCGGCGTACAACGGCGTCGTAGAGAAGGAGATCAGGGCGTCGAGGGCGAGGGCGAGCATGCGACCGGCTCCGTATTTGGATCGTCCTCCAGCGCGCGGCGAGGCGTCATATTCGACGCCGACCGAGCGATAGCCGGCCCAGCAGACCAGGCCGCGCAGGAAGCGGCTGCGCTCGGGCATTGCGCGCAGGCTGCGGACCACGCGCGCGTCGAGCAGGCGGAAGTCGGCGGCATTGGCGGGCAGGTCGACGCCGCTGAGGGCGCGGAAGACGCGGTAGAAGAGGACGCTCAACGCGGTTTTGAACGCGGAGGCGTCCGGCGAGGCGCGGCGGACGGTGTAAACAACCTCGTGGCCATCGCGCCAGCGGCGCACCAACTCACCGATGAGCTCCGGCGGGTGCTGAAGGTCGCCGTCGAGGCTGATGACCGCCTCGCCGTCGGCGACGTCCATGCCCGCGGTCAGGGCGGCCTGGTGGCCGAAGTTCCGGCTGAGGCGGAGGAGCCTGACTCGCGGGTCTGCGGCGCGCAGCGCGACGACCTCGGCGGCAGTCCGGTCGGCGCTGCCGTCGTCCACAAAGATGAACTCCGCATCGCCGCTGAGCGCCGATACGGCGGCGGCAAGGCGGCCGTGCAGGGGCCGGATATTGTCCTCTTCGTCGTGGACCGGGATGATGACCGATAGGCGCATGGTTCGCTCATCGAGATTCTACAACTTCGACGCGCATACCGCTTATTGTTGCACAGACCTTCTAAGATACTGACCGAAGAGATCGTCAACGATATGCGGACGGGTCACTTCAGGCCCATCAAGTATCGCATACACGGCGGCCCACCTGTCTCTTGGGTCGAGGACGCCGAAGACAAAGAATAATGCACCCAACAAAATCGTAGAGGCGGCCGCCCCCGCTGCAACGATCAGGAATGCTGCGGCGGCGGCCCCAGGTATGTAGAGCCGTTTCTTTGGCTTTAAGCCGTGCGAAACGATTAAAATTCGGCGGCGCAGGTAAGTGGGTGGTCCTTCCAGCGGCTTGCGATAGTAATGCGGCAAGGTCCCCTTTCGAATCCAGGCAGGCTTTGGCGCCGTGGAACGCATGGCCCAGATTCGTTCAAGTTTGCGTTCGATGATTCGCGATAGCTCGAACGGATTGAGCTGATCGCGTAAGCGGCGCAAGGCCGCGATCTTCACCGGATCGAGCGCGGCGCAGACGACCTCCTGACTTTTTCCCAAAACGCAGCGTCTCTCAACCCACTGCGTGAAGACGTCGTCCTGAGTCAGCGTGTTGGCGAAGTGTCCCTCCGCGCTGTCGCCGCAGTGCGCCACAAGGTCGATCTCAGTAAATCCCGGCCGGTCCACGTCCCAGCAGCCCGTCTTGATGGGGATGTGGTGCTTGAGCATGTGCCCCCGTCGAGTCGTCCCGTAGATCCTGCGCAGGGCTTCGCTTTTGTGCGGCTTCAGTCTCCGGTCGATCGTCGCGGCAGGCGCGCCGCACGCCTCGCTCCAGGCGTCGGCCCGTTGAGCGTTCTCAACGCATGCTTGCGGTGGCAATCGTAGGTTTTGCAGAACTCGTCTAGAATCACGCCCTTCGCGCGCTTGCCCTCCGCATGCGCGTACCTCTCGTGGATCGTCTTCATATATTCCCAACGTGCTTGCGGACTCATTCTCGGCGCTCCCGAAAGACGCTCTATATTGCGCCGTTCGGTAACATTCTAATTGAGGTGGCCGAGGAAGCTTCGGTAACATTCTTAATGA
>JAYTSX010000112.1:0-2116 GCA_043745445.1 Elusimicrobiota bacterium | reverse complement strand
AAAAACGCGATCTGAGCGGGCGATGGGAATCGAACCCACGTAACAAGTTTGGAAAACTTGTGTTCTACCATTGAACTACGCCCGCGACTTCCCCGCCTTGCCGGGCCTCTTGGGCGTAGCAACGCCAAAATCACGTCGCGACTACCCGAGAGAATGACTAACGGATGGCGGGAGTGAAATTATAGCCAAACGCCGGCTCCGGTGTCAACGATTGCGCCGGGCCTGGACGGCGGTGGCTTTGTGGGGTATCCTTAAGAGCGATGGGACTTGGAAGACTTTTAAAGCTGATCGCGATCGCCCTGGCGGTCGTGATCCCGGCGCGGGCCTGGATCGCTGAGCCGGTCTATGTGGCCAGCCCCTCCATGGAGCCGACGCTGAAGACCGGAACCATGCTGATCCTCGACAAGATGACCTTGCGCATGCGCGCGCCGCAGCGGGGGGATGTTCTGTCCTTCCGCAGTCCGGTCGACACCCATGACCTTCTTAAGCGGGTGGTCGCTTTGCCGGGTGAAACCATCGAAATGCGAAAAAAGGTAGTATTTATAAACGGAAAAGAGCTGGATGAGCCCTATGTCATCCACTCGCGCGCGGACGAAAGCTTGGAAGGGGACAACATGGGGCCCCTGGTGGTGCCTGAAAACGGATTTTTCGTGCTGGGCGATAACCGGGATGAGTCCAATGATTCCTCGGTCTGGAAAGACGCCGAAGGCAACCCCGTGCGCTTCCTTCGCTTGAGACTTATTCAGGGCATCGTTCGCCGCCTCCCCTGGGCGTAACTGAAAAATAGGTCTTTAGGCCTGCGTTCGTATAGGTCTGCAGCCCCTGACAGGTTGGGCCCGGACCCACTATTCTTTGGGTATGAAGACCTGGATGCTCCTCGCGGCGGCGACCCTGACCTCCCTGAGCGTTAGCGCCCAGCCCCTGCCGACCCCCGCCCCGATGATCCAGGCTAATGAGAACAGCCGCGGCGAACTGCTCAAGGACATCGAGGCCGCCCGCATCGCCCTTCTGCCTCAGGCCGAGCCGCTTCCGCAGGTGACCGTGCGCTACCAGCCGCGTCTCGATGACATTAAAGAGTCGATCGCCTCCGCGAAGACGCCGGCCGATCTCATCAAGGCGCAGAAAGATCTCGGCGACTGGAAGGGCGTTGTGCTGCATCACCTGCACTCTGAGGCCGGGAGCTCCCCTTTCGGAGTTGCGTCCTACGAATCGTTCTCGACTCAAAAAATTTCCGAAATGAATTTCATCGTCGGCCTGCGCCAGAAGCTTGCCGCGGAAAGCGTCCGGGAAGAATCGGCTGCGTTGTCGCGCAAGAGCGGTTCGTGGTCCAGCGTCTTCGACAACGCTACGGGCCATTCGGACGCCGACGACGGGGCCGTTCGCGCTCCGGCGCCGCTCGCCGCCAACGATCCCGCGCGTTACGCCAAGATCCGAGCCTTGCTCCTGTCCAAGGGCGTCAGCCCCAAGGTCGTCGACACCGCGATCGCCGAGGGCATCCGCCAGAAGGTGGACCCGATGATTGTCCTCTCCGTCATCAATCAGGAATCCAATTTTCACAAGAACGCCTACAACAAGGGCTCCGGCTGCACGGGTCTGATGCAGCTCGATGCCGGCACCGCCGCCGACATGGGCGTGCGCGGCAACCTTTACGATCCCGCCACCAACATCAAGGCCGGCGTGAAGTACATGAACTGGATCGCGAACTCCTTCTTCAAGATGAACTTGGACATGTCCGACCTTTCCAAGGTCCCCGCCGAAAAACTAAAGATCGTGCTGGCGTCCTATAACTGGGGCATCGGCAATGTTCAGCGCATCCTCCGGAAGTACGGCACCGCGGGCCTCGACCGCGTCGCTCCGAAGGAGACCCGCAACTACATCGCGGAGATTCCCTCGCGCATCTACAACTGGTTCGCGTCCCTCTAGACGTTGAAGAAGCTCGGCAGCGGCGTCGAAGGGCCGATCGAGGCCGGATTGCGCGTGACCGGGTCCTGGAAGGCCGCGCGCCTATGCTATAATGTCCCTCGTTCCGCACCGTTTCTCGACGGGCAGTTAGCTCAGCGGTAGAGCATTGTCCTCACACGACAAGGGTCACAGGTTCAAATCCTGTACTGCCCAA
>JAYTSX010000111.1:0-28548 GCA_043745445.1 Elusimicrobiota bacterium | reverse complement strand
CGATCGCGGGGGGCATTCCGGTCTCGGTCGGCGCTACCACGGTCAACAAGGTCTGCGGCTCAGGTATGAAGGCTGTCATGATGGTCTCTCAATCGATCGCCCTCGATGAGTGCAATTTTGGTCTGGCGGGCGGCATGGAGTCTATGTCGAAGGCGCCCTACCTTCTCGACAAGGCCCGCTCCGGCTATCGCTATGGCGATGCGAAGCTTCTCGACGCGGTCCTGCGTGACGGCCTGATGGACCCTTATGACGGCGTGCACATGGGCGACTGCGGCGAGCTGTGCGCCAGGGAGCATGGGTTCACCCGCGAGATGCAGGATGCCTGGGCGGTGCGTTCTTATGAGCGCGCTCAAGAGGCCGTCGCCAAAGGCTGGTTCAAAAACGAAATCGCCGGGGTAGACGGTATTGAGCTTGACGAGGAGCCGGGTCGCGCAAAGTTGGATAAAATCGGCAAATTGAGACCCGCCTTCCAAAAGGACGGCACGATCACCGCCGCCAACGCCTCCAAGCTCAACGACGGCGCGGCCGCGCTTGTGCTGTCCTCCGCCAAAGGCGCCGCGGGCAAGAAGCCGCTCGCGCGAATCGTCGGCTGGGCGACCCATTCCCAGGAACCGAAGTGGTTTACCACAGCGCCGGCCGGCGCCGTCGACAAGCTCCTCAAGAAAATCGGCTGGACCGTGGATTCCGTGGATCTCTTTGAAATCAACGAGGCGTTTGCCGTCGTGACCCTGGCCGTGGCGAAGCTCGCTCATCTACCGCACGAGAAAATAAATGTGCATGGCGGCGCGGTCGCGCTCGGCCACCCGCTTGGCGCCTCGGGCGCGCGCATCCTGGCGACCTTGATCAACGCTTTGAAGATCCGCGGCGGTAAGCGCGGTGTCGCCGGCATCTGCCTCGGCGGCGGGGAGGCCGTGGCCGTTGCCCTCGAACTCGTTTAAGCTCGGGTCAAGCCTCACCCTCGAACAGCTGTCCTCCGTCGTCGAGGGCCGCGCGGTGTCGCTCACCACTGCGGCCCTGCGCCGCGTCGCGGCCTCGCGCCGGGTGCTTGAGATGGCGATGGCGACCGGGGGGACGATCTACGGCGTCAACACCGGTTTCGGTGAGCTCGCCTCGACGCGTATTTCGCCCGAGCGGCTGACGCAAGTCCAGCGTAATCTCGTTCTGTCCCACGCGTGCGGCGTCGGCGAGCCTCTTCATCCGCTTGAGGCCCGCTCGATCCTGTTCCTGCGCGTCAATGAATTGGCGCGCGGATTTTCCGGAGTACGGCCGGCGCTCGTTCGTCATCTCGCCCGGATGTTGGCGTCGGGCATCGTGCCGTTGATTCCCAGCCGCGGCTCCGTCGGCGCCAGCGGTGACCTTGCCCCGCAGGCCCATATGGCCTTGGCCGTTATCGGCGAGGGCAATGTCCTCTTCCGCGGCCGTGTCGTTCCCGCCGTCGTCGCGCTCAAGCGCGCCGGCCTCAAGCCGTTCGTCCTGTCGGCCAAAGAGGGGCTGGCTCTTTTGAACGGGACTCAGGCGATGCAGTCCGTCGGCGGTCTCGCTTTGCTGGCCGCCGAACGCGTGTATCGCGCTTCCAACTTGGCTTGCGCCATGTCTTTGGATGCCTTGACCGGCACGCCCTCGCCATACGATGAGGCGATTCAGCGGCTGAAGCCGCATCCCGGTCAAATATCAGCCGCGCGTTCTTTGCGTCGGCTCCTGGCCGGATCTGAGATCCGGAAATCGCATGTCGTCGATGACCCGCGCGTCCAGGACTCCTACTCTTTGCGCTGCGCTCCCCAGGTTCACGGGGCGGTTTTGGATCGTCTCAGCGAAGCTCGCCGTATTGTGGAAATTGAACTCGGCTCGGTCACCGACAATCCTCTCGTGGCGAACGGCCGCGTCATCTCCGGCGGAAACTTCCACGGGCAGGCCCTGTCGTTCGCGTTCGATTCTGCCGCCGGCGCCCTCACGGCGTTGGCCAACATCTCCGAGCGCCGCACCTTCCAGGTGACCGCCGGCGCCGCCCCGCGCCTGAAGCCTTTCCTTTCGCAGGATCCAGGCGTGGAGTCCGGTTATATGATCGCCCAGTACGCCGCTGCGGCGCTCGCTTCGGAAAACAAAACGCTCGCCCATCCCGCCTCGGCCGATTCCGTGCCCACATCCGCCAACAAGGAGGATTTCGTCTCGATGGGCATGTGGTCCGCCCTCAAGTTCAAGAAAATCGTCTGGAACGCCGCCCAGGTCGTCGCCATCGAGCTCGTCTGCGCCGCCCAGGCCATCGAGTTCCACCGCCCTCTGAAGTCTGGCAAAGGGGTCGAGGCGGGGCTCGCCGTCCTGCGCGCGAAGGTCAAAGCGTCGCGCGGCGACGAAGTCCTATCCGGAAAATTGGAAAGCGCCCGTGAGCTACTCCTGTCTGGCGCCTTTGATCAAGATTAGAGTGTCAGGCTTTCACATTCGCGCAATTCTTCGTAGACAATTGCGCGAATGTGAAAGCCTGACACCACCTTTTATCCGATGAGAACGATTCGAGCGGCGCGCGGACGGAAGCTGACCTGCAGGGGATGGGAGCAGGAGGCGGCGCTGCGCATGCTCATGAACAACCTCGATCCCGAGGTGGCGGAGCGGCCACAGGACCTTGTCGTGTATGGTGGGCGAGGCAAGGCGGCGCGCAACTGGAAGTGCTACGACCAGATTGTCGCTTCCCTTAAGGTTCTGGAGAATGATGAGACGCTTCTCGTTCAATCCGGAAAGCCCGTCGCGGTGTTCAAGACCCACGATCAAGCGCCGCGCGTGCTTATCGCGAACTCCAATCTCGTCGGCAAGTGGGCGAACTGGGATCATTTCGACGAGCTCGACAAAAAAGGTCTCATGATGTACGGCCAGATGACGGCCGGCTCCTGGATTTACATCGGCACTCAGGGAATTCTGCAAGGCACCTACGAGACTTTCGCCGAGGCGGGGCGTAAGCACTTCGGCGGCAGTCTCGCCGGACGGCTTGTCGTGACGGCGGGGCTCGGCGGCATGGGTGGGGCTCAGCCGCTCGCGGCGACGATGAACGGGGCGGCATTCCTTGGTATTGAAGTCGATCCGACGCGCCTGCGCTTCAGGCTTAAGACCCGGTACATTGATGTCATCGAAGAAAACTTAGACAAGGCTTTGGAACGCGTGTCGCGGGCGAAGGAAAGGGGGGAACCTCTCTCCGTCGGACTGTTGGGCAACGCGGCGGATATTCTTCCCGAACTGGCCCGTCGCCGGTTCCCTGTCGATATTCTGACGGACCAAACGTCCGCCCACGATCCGCTCTACGGATATATTCCGCGCGGGTATGACGTCGGCACGGCCGCGCAACTACGGAAGAAGAATCCCGCCGAATACGTCAAAAAGTCGGTGTCATCAATGGGCCGGCATGTCGAAGCCATGCTCGCTCTTCAGAAACAGGGCGCCGTCACCTTCGATTACGGCAATAACATCCGCGCCCGCGCCGTTGAGGCGGGCGTTAAAAACGCTTTCGATATTCCCGGCTTCGTGCCTGAGTACATCCGCCCGCTTTTCTGCGAGGGTAAGGGGCCGTTTCGATGGGCCGCTCTTTCGGGAGACCCGGAGGATATCCGGGTCACCGATCGCGAGGTCCTCGCGGCCTTTCCCAAGAATGAGCACCTTCGGCGTTGGATCGAGCTGGCCGGTCAGAAGGTCGCGTTCCAAGGTCTTCCGGCTCGTATCTGCTGGCTCGGCTACGGAGAGCGCGCCGAGATGGGCGCGCGACTTAACTGGCTCGTCAAAAAGAAGAAGGTCGGCGCGCCCATCGTCATCGGCCGCGATCACCTCGACTGCGGCTCCGTCGCGTCTCCCAACCGTGAGACTGAGGCTATGCGCGACGGTTCCGATGCCGTCGCTGACTGGCCGATTTTAAATGCCTTGCTCAATACCGCCTCCGGCGCTTCGTGGGTCAGCTTTCATCATGGCGGCGGCGTCGGCATGGGCTATTCGCTTCACGCCGGCCAGGTCACCGTCGCCGACGGCACGAAGGCGATGGAGGCTCGTCTTCAGCGGGTCTTAACGAACGATCCGGGGCTCGGAGTCATACGGCATTTCGACGCCGGCTATCCTCAGGCAAAAGCTTTCGCGCGTAAGCATAGATCTCTCAAAATTCCGATGGCGAGGTAATCATGGCCAGCGACTATTCCTTCGATTGCGTTTCCGATGTGGACTTAAATCTTGTGTCCGAAGTGATCGCGGTCGCGATCAAAGAAATTCAAAATCGCTTTGACCTGAAGGCCGCTAACGCGGAGATTGAGCTTGTCGTGAAAGACAAGAAGATGATCATCCGCGCGATTGACGAGTATAAGGCCGAGCAGGTCTACGACGTGCTTCTGACGCGGATGGCCAAGCGCGGCCTTCCGATCAAGAACCTCACGAAGGGGAAGGTCGAGGCGGCGCTCGGCCAGACCGGGCGCATCGATGTGACGATCCAGTCTGGCATCCCGACCGACAAGGCCAAGCTCATGCAGGCGGCCATCAAGGAAGCCAAGCTCAAGGTCAACGCCCAAATCCAGGACGGCCAGCTTCGCGTCTCAAGCAAGTCGAAGGACGATCTTCAGCAGACGATGAATGTTTTGAAGGCCGGAAAGTTTGACCTCGACCTGCAGTTCAAGAACTTTCGCTAGCTCCAGCCGACCCCAACATTAGCGCCAGTGTTTGGTGGTGCGATTCGCGTCGGCGGCGACGTCGTCCTGGTACATTTGCGACAGCTCCTGCCAGGTGATTTGGTCAGCGGGACGAACTTCGGCAGCACGGGGCGGGGCCACGGGCGCGCCATTGGCCATGTGAGCGAGGGCCTTGCCTAGACGCGCGGTATCGGTGCTCAGGCGCTCAAAGAACGGGTGCGCAGAGGCTTGGCTTAAGTATATTTCCGACGCGTGATCGGGTTCGGCCACGATTCGGTCCCTCAGCCCAGTCACTTCGCGGACGATGGACTCGGCGTTGACGACCTCGTTCTGATAATGAGACTCGAGGTCGGTCAGTTCCTTGCGCAGCATCTCGAAGCGATGCGGATTGATTCCGTGGTTGCGTGAAAAATGGTCTAGGACCGGCAACCAGGTCTTCTGCGAAGCGAAATTCCGCTTAGCGCGTTCGACTTCCAGCTCCGCAGATGCGAGGCGAGAGCTTAAAGTCGCAGCTGGATTGGCCATCTCGCTGCGGCTAAAGGTCACGGCATAGTAGGGCAGGCGCATCTTGAGGTTTGTGAGATAGTTTGCGGAGTCCGCGAGGTAGGTCCAGACGCCGGTCTCTTCGAAACGCCCGTCGAGCTCATGGTCGATGGCCCATCCGACGAGACGGGCCAAGGTCTCATTGAGCTCGTGGTAGTGGAACGCGAGATAGAGATTCTCTTTCGCGGCGCGGCCGTACCAGAGGCCGTGGCCAAGCAGCTCGTGGCCGAGAACCGAAGGGAGGGATTCATGCATGAACCCTGGATCGCCTTCGATGTAATGGCGATTGAGGCGAATCTCCGCGTAGCCTTCCTGACGCCAGTCGGTGTAGGCCTGGGCCGCGTAGAATTTCTTCCGGCCATCGACGAGATAGAGCTGGGAATCGGGGAAATCGTCGAAATGGACATGCGCGGTCAGGCCTTCAGCAAGAAATTCCTCGGCGTAGCGCCTGCCGGTCGGCGTGTTGATCATCCGTTTGAAGGAATCTGCGAGAGCCTTCTTTTCATCGGGGCGTCCCCGGTCGTCGAGGCGCACGCGTTCAAGCATGCGCGTCAGGAGCGGGCGAAAATCCGCGGCCGGAACCAGAGGGTTCCCGTCTCCGGCGGCCGGAGTGATGACACCGTCGCCGAGAGAGGCCGCCGACATGAAATTCTTCTCGAGCGCGCCGGCGCCGGCCTCGCCTTTCAGCTCCGCGAGATTTCTGGTCAGGGCGCCGTGCTTCCTCAGGCTGTCGATGAGCTGAGGATTTTGCTGATGGATGACCGGCTTGGCGGCCGCGAGGGCGGTCGGGGTTAAGGCGTGCGGCAGGACCGGCAGCGCAACGGCCGTCCGGGCCACTGATTGGGAAGTCGGGATCGGCACGGCATTGAGCGGGGGTTGGATCGCCGCGGCTGTCAGGCTCGGATTCCAGGGGCTCAGCGCGAGAGGGAAAGTTTGAGCGAGAGGCGATACCCCAACAGCGATGGCGGAGAGGGTGGGGGTGGGGGAAAGAGGGATTGTGAGCGAAATGCGCGGGGCCCCCGCGTTGAGCGCGGCGGCCGCAAGGAAAAGTGATGCGAGGAACAATCGTTTCATCCTTATCTAAGTATTGTATGGGGAATTGCATATTTCGCCCAGGGCCCTCGGGCCCCCCGGAATAGGCCTTCTGGCCGGGCGATTTCGTAGAATACAGCCGTGGCGACCCTAATCCTGAATGCCTCCGAAATCCTGACCATGGCGGGCCCTGATGGGCCGCGCTCCGGCCGGGATAAAGACACGCTGGGAATTCTGCGTGACGGCGCAGTGCTGGTCGAAAAAGGGAAGATCGTCGCGGCGGGCCCTAAGGCCGTCGTGCTGACCAATCCGCAGGCTAAGGGGGCGAAGATTCTGAGCGCGGAAGGCCGCGTCCTGATGCCGGGATTTGTCGACGCGCACACGCATCCCGTATTTCACGGTATGCGCCTCGATGACTTTGAGGCGCGCATCGCCGGCAAGAGCTACGCCGAGATCGCTCAGCGCGGCGGCGGAATCCTGTCCACGGTTAACGGTGTGCGGGGCGCAAAAGAGGCGGACTTGGCTGCGGGCCTGCGCATGCGAGCGCTCGACTTCGTGTCCGCCGGCACGACGACGATCGAAGCCAAGTCCGGCTACGGCCTCGACCTCGACAATGAGCTCAAGCTTCTTCGCGTGATGCGAACCGTCTCCTCGCGCGGGCCGCTTGAGATCGTGCCCACCTTCCTCGGCGCGCACGCCGTGCCGCCCGAATTTAAAGGTCGCAAGGATGAGTTCGTGGAGCGTATCTGCGAAACGATGATTCCGCGAGTAGCCGAGGAGAAACTCGCCGTGTTTGTGGACCTCTTCTGCGAGAAGGGTTACTTCGATCTCGACGATCTCCGAGTCATCGCCGCCGCGGGCGCAAAAGCGGGGCTCAAGCTCAAGGTCCATGCCGAGCAGCTGTCGCGGATGGAATCTCTTGGCGCGGCGGTCAAGCTCGGCGCGGTGACCGCCGACCATCTCGACTGCGTCGAGGAAGGCGATCTGCACGCGCTCTCAACCTCCAAGACGGTCGCCTGCCTGGTGCCCGGCTCGAACTATTTCCTCGCCAAACCCTACCCGCCCGCGCGTCGCCTGCTCGATAGCGGGGCGGCGGTCGCGCTCGCCACGGATTTTAATCCCGGCACCTGCCCGTGCTTCGATATGCGCATGATCGTCTCGATCGCGTGCACACAGATGAAGATGAGCCCGGCCGAGGCGCTCGTATCGGCGACGATCAACGGCGCGCACGCGCTCAGCCTTGGCGCCACGCACGGCTCGTTGGAGGCCGGTAAGGTCGCGGATATCGCTTGCTTCGACGCGGAGGATCACCGCGAGCTGGCGTACTGGTTCGGCGCCCCGAAGACCCGCTGGGTGATGAAGCGCGGCGAGATCGTCTGGAAAACCGCATGAAGGTTCTTCTCTTTGACATCGACGGGACTTTGATTCGCGGCGGGGGAGCGGGGCGCAAAGCCTTAAATCGCGCGGCCTTAAAACTGTACGGCAAGAAGAACGCGTGCTCCGAGTTGTCGCTGGCCGGCCGGACGGATCTCTACAATTTCGCTGAGACCTACCGGAATGCGACTGGAAAAAAACCGACTCCCGTGGCGGTCGAAAAGCTTCATCAAGAGTATCTGCGGTTTCTGCCGTATTATGTGCAGGCCGCGATCCGAAGCCGGACCTATCGCATCCCGCCGGGCCTGAAGGTGCTTCTCAAGCATCTCAGCCGCGACAAACGCGTGCTCCTCGGCCTTGGCACGGGCAACATGGAGAAAGGGGCTCGCATCAAGCTCGAGCCCTCCGGCTTTAACGCCTACTTCCTGTTCGGCGGCTATGGCTCGGACGCATTTCATCGCCATGAATTGCTCAAAAAGGCGGTCATTCGCGCCAAGAAATTTGCCCATGCGTCGTTTACATCGAAAGACGTGTTCGTCATCGGGGACACCCCGTTCGATGTCTCCGCCGGGAAGAAGGCGGGATTTAAGACCATCGCGGTTGGGACCGGCTACGCGTCGTGGAAAGAACTTAACGAATCTCGTCCCGATCATCTGGCGAAAGACTTTAGGAACATAAAAACATGGCTAAACTGGTTCGAGTTGAATTGACCGACGAGGCGTCCGCGGCCGCCGTCGCCGCCCGCTGCGCCGCCGCAACGAGCGCCGCGGCGCTGCCCGCCTATGCGCGCGCGAAAATCCTGCTCAAGGCCGCCGACATGTTGGAGGCGCAGGCCGAGGACTTCGCCCGTCTTATCTGCACCGAGGTGGGTAAGCCATTGAAGGAAGCCCGTCGCGAGGCGGCGCGAGGAGCTTTCACGCTTCGTTGGGCCGGTGAGGAAGCGCGCCGCATTGTTGGTGAGATGCTTCCGCTTGATCTGGACGCGAACTCCGAGGGACGCTATGCCGTGATTAAGCGCGTTCCGCGGGGTCCGGCATTGTTTATCACGCCGTTTAATTTCCCTCTCAATCTCGTCGCGCATAAGGTCGCTCCGGCTGTCGCCGTCGGCCTGCCCTTCGTGCTGAAACCCGACCCGCGCTGCCCCAAGACGGCGGAAAAGCTGATCGGACTGCTCGTGGACGCGGGTTGGCCCCCCGAGGCCGCAATCGTCGTGGGAGGCCCGCTCCCGGCCGCCGAGGCCCTCGTCCGCGACGAGCGGTTTCGAATTTTTTCATTCACCGGCTCGACTTCGGTCGGTTGGAAGTTGAAGACCCTCGCCGTGAAGGCTCACAGCTGTCTCGAACTCGGCGGCAACGCCGCGGTCTTCGTCGGCAACGACGCCGACCTGCCCTGGGCCGCCGCGCGCTGTGCCTGGGGCGCATTTTATTATTCCGGCCAGGTCTGTATCTCAGTCCAACGCATCTATGTCGAGCAGTTGGTGCACGCCGAGTTTCGCCGGTTGCTCGTGGAGAACATCAAGCTCCTCGTCATAGGAGATCCGATGGATGAGAAAACTGACATCGGCCCCTTGATCGATGAAAAGACCGCGATCCGAGTCGAGGAGTGGCTCAAGGAAGCCGTGGCAAGAGGCGCCAAGCTCTGGACGGGCGGCCCTCGCAACGGACTGGTCATCCCGCCGTCGCTTTTGGAAGGCGTTCCCGCCGACTGCAAACTCTCGTGCGAGGAAGCCTTCGGCCCGGTCGCGACTTTGGACGCCGTGACAAGCCGTGAGGACGCGCTCGACCGCATGGCGAACTCTCGCTACGGTCTGCAGGCCGGTCTTTTCACGAACGATCTCGCCTTCATTCACAAAGCGTTCGATCGATTGCCGGTCGGAGGCCTGATCGTCAACGACATTCCGACCTTCCGTTCTGATGCGATGCCCTACGGCGGCATGAAGGACAGCGGCATCGGCCGCGAAGGTGTGCGCTACGCTATGAAAGACTTCACAGAAGCCAAAACATTGGTCATGAAGACAAAATGAGTAGTGTCAGGCTTTCACATACGCGCAATTGTGTGGCCTGTTGATCAACACAATTGCGCGTATGTGAAAGCCTGACACCGGAGGGACTATGAAGCTTGTGGAATGCGTGCCGAATTTTTCGGAAGGGCGGGATAAGGCGAAGGTTCAGAAGGTTGTGGACGCGGCGAAATCGGCCGGGGTCACGATACTCGATGTGGAAATCGACTCAGACCATCACAGATGCGTTCTTTCGTTTGTGGGTGGGCCCGACGCGTGCGTGGAAGCCTGCTTTCGTGTCGCGAAAACGGCCATGGAGCTGATTGACCTTAACGGCCATAAGGGCGAGCACCCCCGCATGGGAGCGGTCGACGTGATCCCGTTCATACCCGTTGCGGGCGTGACGATCGAGGATTGCGTGAAGCTCGCGGAGACGCTGGCGGCGCGTATCGGCAACGAGCTGAAGATCCCGACCTATCTTTACGATCACGCGGCGCGCCGGCCGGAGCGCAAGGATCTGGCCGTCGTGCGTAAGGGCCAGTTCGAAGGCTTGAAGGACCTTATCGGCAAAGATGAAACCCGTACTCCCGATTTCGGTCCGAACGCGATTCATGCGACGGCAGGGGCGGTTGCCGTCGGCGCCCGGCAGCAGATCGTCAATTTCAATTTAAATTTAGATTCGCACGACATGGTCGCGGGAAAAGACATCGCCAAACGCGTTCGCGCGTCCGGCGGGGGCCTGCCGGCGGTGCGCGGCAAAGAGATCGATCTCGCGGCGCGCCAGCAGGTGCAGATCTCGACCGTGCTGACGGATTATAAGAAAAGCTCGATGGCCAAGGTCCTCTCGACGACGATGGCGCTCGCCGATGAGCACAAGATCAAGATCAAGAGCACCGAAATCGTCGGGCTCCTGCCACGCCAGGCGCTGGTGGATTTCGCGATTGAAACGCTGCAGCTGGAGAATTTCAATGCGGACGTGCAGATTCTTGAAAACCGCCTCGAGGCGGTCGGCGCGCTCGGCGGCGGCAACGATTGGCGCGACGCCGGACGCGTCATTGGAGAAGCGATGTCCAACACCGACGCCACTCCCGGCGGCGGCTCGGCGGCGGCGATCGCCGGCGCGATGGGCTGCGGCCTAGGCCAGATGGCTCTTGGTATCAGCCTGAAATCGAAGAAGCTTGATGAGGCCAAGCGCCCGGCGCTGACGGCGGCGCACAAGACTTTAGGGGAGATGCGCGCCACCTTCGATCAGCTCGCGGCGGACGACGCCGCGGCCTTTGACCGCTTCATGGACGCGATGTCCTTGCCCAAGGACGACGCCTCTCGTCCGGCTCGCATTCAGGCTGAGCTCATGCATGCGGCGGAGGTTCCGCTGAAGACGGCGCAGATTGCGGCGGGCGCGCTGGCGACGGCGAAGAACGCCGTGCCGTTGGCGAGCCCGGCCGTGGTCTCGGACATAAATTGCGCGATCCATCTGCTGAAGGCGGCGGCGCAGTGTGCGGCGGAGAATGTGCGCATCAACCTCGGTGGCATCAAAGACGCGGCGGCGTCGAAGGATTTGGAAAGCCGTCTCGCGAAGACCATGGCGGCCTGCGCCTAGGGATGCTCGAATACGCGCGGCTCTCGTCGGACTACGCCTCGTATCACCTGACCGCGGGCAATCAGCGCGCGCACATGATCGGCATACCGTTGATCGTGTTTGCGATCGTGCGCTGGACCCAGATCGGCTCGTTCTTTCCGCTCGCGGCGCTGGTGTTACCGGTGTACTTCCTGTGGAACCGGCGCATCGGCTGGATCATGACCGCCTTCATCGCGGCTTGCGCGGCGATGGGCGCGTTCCTGCCCATGTGGACTGCGGCCGCGGCGTTCGTCATCGGCTGGGCGTTCCAGATCTACGGCCATCAAGTGCACGAGAAGAACAGCCCGGCCTTGTTGGATAATCTGGCGCACGCGTTGATCGGCCCGGCCTTCGTGGCCGAGAAGCTGGCCGGTCCCGGGCACCGGTGAGCGCACTCGTCCGCCCGGCGCGCGCGGAGGACTGGCCCGCGATCGGCGCGCTGTGCGCCGAGACCGGGGCCCAGGGCGAGCCGGTCGAGGGCGACCACGAGGCCTTCGCCGAGCGCTGGGTCGGCCCGTACCGCGTCCTGTGTCCGGAGTGGACCTTCGTCGCCGAGGAGGATGGAAAGATCGTCGGCTACCTGACGGCCTGCCCCGACACAACGATTTTCGAGCGGAATGTGCGCGAGCGCCTGAAGCCGACGCCCGACTCTCGCGGATTTTTCGGCGAGGAATTCCTCGCCCGCTTCTGGCAAGAGAACCCGGGCCACCTGCACATGAATGTGGCCAAGGGTAGCCGGAGCGGCGGACTCGGTGGCCGCCTCCTGGACCTGTGCTTCGGCGAGATGCGGCGTGTGGGCCTGGGGTCGGCGCATGTTTTTTGCGGCACGCGCGCGAAGGGATATTGGGAAAAGGCGGGCTTCCGGCTGGAGCGTTCCTGTGAGCCGATCCCGGGCGTGTTCATCCACGCCCTTGTCCACCCGCTCTAGACGAGCGCGATGGGCTAGGCCGAGACCTTGCTCTTGAGGCGGTCCTTCAGGGCGTTGAACTGATTCCAGAGCTCCTTCGGGAGCTTGGCCCCAAAGGTCTCGTAGAAGCTCTTGACGCCGTCGAGCTCCGCGGTCCACTCTTCGGGTTTGACCGAGAGCAGTTCGTCGAGCGCGCCGGGCTTGAGCTCGACGCCGGACAGATCGAGGGAGTCCTTCGTCGGCAGCCAACCGATCGCGGTCTTGTCGGCCTTGCCTTCGCCGCGCGCGCGAGCGAGGATCCACTCCAGCACGCGCAGGTTTTCGCCGTAGCCAGGCCACAGGAATTTCCCGTTGGCGTCCTTGCGGAACCAGTTGACATGAAAGATCTTCGGGGGCTTGGGGATCTTCGCGCCCATCTCGATCCAGTGAGCGAAGTACTCGCCCATGTTGTAGCCGCAGAACGGGAGCATGGCCATGGGATCGCGGCGGACCTCGCCGATCTTCCCGACCTGAGCGGCCGTGCGCTCGGAGGCGACGGTGGAGCCGACATAAACGCCGTGGTTCCAGTCGAGAGATTCGAGCACGAGAGGCGCGAGGCGCTCGCGGCGACCGCCGAAGATGACGGCGGAGATCGGAACGCCCTTGGGGTCTTCCCAGTTCGGAGCGATCGACGGGCACTGCCCCGCGGGCGCGGTGAAGCGGCTGTTCGGATGGGCGCCCAGCATAGGCTTGCCCTCTTTATCCTTGAAGTCGGGCTTCCAGGCCTTGCCTTCCCAGTTCGTGCCGGATGAGGGCGGGGCGCCCTCGCCGTCTTCCCACCAGACGCTCAGGTCGTCGCCGAGGAGCACATTGGTGAAGATCGTGTTCTTCTGGACGGTCTTAATGGCGTTGGGGTTGGACTTGGAGTTGGTGCCGACCGCGACGCCGAAAAAGCCGGCCTCGGGGTTGCAGGCCCACAGGCGGCCGTCGGGGCCCACGCGCAGCCAGGCGATGTCGTCGCCGACGGTCCAGATCTTGTAGCCCTTCCCCTTGAGGCCTTCGGGAGGGATGATCATGGCCAAGTTCGTCTTGCCGCAGGCCGACGGGAAAGCGGCGACCACATACTCGGTCTTGCCGTTCTGCTCGACGCCCAGGATGAGCATGTGCTCGGCCATCCAGCCTTCCTTGCGCGCCTGCCACGAGGCGATGCGAAGGGCGAGGCATTTCTTGCCGAGAAGGGCGTTGCCGCCGTACGCGCTGCCGACCGACCAGATCGTGTTGTCCTCGGGGAAGTGCAGGATCATCCGTTTGTTGACATCGAGATCGGCCTTCGAATGAAGGCACTTCACGAAATCCCCGTCCGTTCCCAGCTGTTCTAGAACCTTGGTGCCGATGCGCGTCATGATCCGCATGTTCAGCACGACATAGATCGAATCCGTGAGCTCAACGCCGATCTTGGAGAACGGGGAGCCGACCGGGCCCATCGAGAAAGGGATGACATACAAGGTGTGGCCTTTCATCGAGCCTTTCAGTATCTCGCGGGCCTTCTGGTAGCCTTCCTCGGGCGCCATCCAGTTGTTGGTGGGGCCGACGGCTTCCTTGTCTTTGGTGCAGATGTAGGTCAGGTGCTCGGTGCGCGCCACGTCGTTGGCCTTGGAGCGGCTGTAAAAGGAGCCGGGGAACTTCTCCTCGTCGAGCGGGATCAGCTGGCCGCGGGCGACGCCGCGCTTCTCCAGGCGCTTCTTCTCTTGTTCGCTGCCGTCCACCCAGACGATCGCGTCGGGCGTGCAGATTTGGGCGACTTCATCGACCCAGGCTGTGAGCTTGGCGTGTTTGATGTTGACCATGGCCCATTCTAGCACGGCGGCCGGGGGGGTGGATTGACCTAGGTCAACCCGTTTTAAGGCGCCGGCGTATGAGGGAAGCCCGCAGGGCGTCACGGTCCAGAGGGGAGAGCTGTTTCTGAGCCAGGAGGTCGAGATGGGCGGGCTGAGTGGACAGCGTCAGCTCGTTGACGACCGACAGATCCGAGGGCAGCTTCCAGCCCATCGCGATGCCGAGCCGAACGCGGGAGAGGTGATGCTGGCACTCCTCAAAAGAGATCAGGCGTGCCGCGCCGAGCACGGCGAGCGAGCGGTGCAGCTCGTCCTCCAAACGGAGCTTGGCCGCGCCGGCCGACAGGGCCTCGCGGGCCTCGGTTTCGCGGGCGCAGACGGCGGTCACGGATTTTTCGAGGGCGTCCAGGATCTCGCCCTCGGTGTGCCCGAAGCCCGTGGCGTTGGAGAGCTGGAAGAGGTCGCCGACAACGCGCGTGCCTTCCCCGTGTAGGCCGCGCGCAATCAGGCCCGTCCGGCCGAGGCCGTCGAGGAGCTTGACCACCGCTCCCGTCATGCCCAGGGCCGGAAGGTGGACGAGGCAGGACGCGCGCATGCCGGTGCCGAGGTTCGTCGGACACGCGGTGAGATAGCCGAGGTCGTCGCGGAATGCGAAGTCGAGAATCGAGGACAACCGGTCATCGAGGCGGTCGACGTTCGCGTGCGCGGCGCGCAGCTGTTGGCCCGGCAGAAGGGCGGCCAAGCGGAAATGATCCTCCTCGTTGACCATGACGACGATCGTCTCATCGTCGCCGACGACGATGCCGCGCTGGGCAGGGTGCGCGGCCAGCAGCGGGCTCGCGAGATGGCGTTCGACGAGGAACGCCCGGTCGGTTTCATCGAGATCCGACAATTTGAAGAATGCGGCGTTGCGGATATCCGCGAGCTTCAGGGCGTTGAAGGCGTGGTCGAGCGTCTTCTTGAGCGTGTGGGGGCCGATGTGTCCCGGGAACGGCCCGCGCAGGTTGCGCGCCAGGCGCACGCGCGTAGACAGCACGACCTCGTGCCGGGGGCCCGTAGCCTCAGCCCAGGCGGTCTTGAAGCGCAGCATGTTGTGCAGCTGCATCAGCGCCTCCCCGGCGTCTTGCCGCGGTGGTGGTAGGCGCCCGCGTGAATTCTCGGCAGGAGATCCTTCACCTGTGAGAGAAAATGTTCGTAGCAGTTCGGGCAGCCGAAGCGCCCCGAGCTGCGGAAGGTCGCAAACGAGATCCGGCAGACGGGGCAGCGCGTCGTGTGCGCGCGCGCGCGCAGGGCGGCGAGCGTCTGCATCATCGCGTCGAGCGCGGCCGTGGGCTCGATATGAGACGCGCAGGTGGAGCAAAGCGCCGCCTTTGTGAGGTGGTTGCCCACCACCGTCTGGATCAAGGTCGTCGCTTCCCGGCTACCGCAGCTCTGGCAAACCATCGGTTTAATTATAAGATACTACGTATGGAAGCCGCGCTCTCCGTCGTTTCCCGCTTCATCGATACCGACCCCCAGCAGGCGGCGTTGGCTCTTGAGGCGCTCTCGCCGCGAGGGGCGGCCTCAGTCGTGCGCGGGCTTCCGCCCGAGACGGCGGCGCGCCTGCTCGCCCGCGTGCATCCGCAGTCGGAGGCGGCGATCTACGAGTTTCTGGTTCCGGAGCCCGCAGCGACCTTGCTTGGCCTGGCCGACGCCGACGACGCGGCCGACGCCTTCCGCGCGCTGACCGACGAATCGCGCCGGACCTTGCTCGCCTCGCTCACCCCGGAGCGCCGCCGCGAGCTCGAGGAGCGCCTCTCCTATCCCGACCACAGCGCGGGCCAGATCATGCGCACCGATGTGGTCGCCTTCTCCAAGGACGCGCATGTGCGCGATGTCGTCGTGCGCCTAAAGACGATTACCGCCACCAAGCACCCGCAAAGCTACGCCTATGTCGTCGACGATCACCGCCGCTTGCTCGGCGTCCTCAACATGCGCGATCTCCTGCTGGCCGAGGACGACGCGCGCGTTGAGTCCATCATGCGCGTGGATGTGGTCTCGGTGCCCGCGCACATCGACCGCGAAGAGCTGATCGCCGAACCGAAGCTCAAGGGCTACCTCTCGATTCCCGTCGTGGACGCACAGGGCCGTCTGCTCGGCGCCGTGCGCACCTCCGACCTCCTCGAGTCTTCCCAAGAAGAGGCGACCGAAGACCTTCAGCGCCTCTTCGGAGCAAGCGCCGAGGAGCGCGCGTTCTCCCCGATGCTCTTCAAGGTCCGCCAGAGGCTTCCCTGGCTCACCGTCAATCTTGCCACCGCCTTCCTGGCCTCGTCGGTCGTTGCGATGTTCCAGGGCCTGATCGGCAGGATCGCGGTGCTGGCTGTGTTCCTTCCCATCGTCGCCGGTCAAGGCGGTAACGCCGGCGTGCAGTCGCTGTCCGTCGTGTTGCGCGGTCTCGTCATCGGCGAGGTGCGCCTTCGTGACGCGATGCGCCTCACCGTCCTTGAAATTTCCGTCGGCCTCATCAACGGTCTCGTCATCGGCGTCATCACCGCGCTCTGCGCCTGGTTCTGGAACGGCAACCCGTGGATGGGCCTCGTCCTTGGCATGGCGATGGTCGTCAACATGATCGGGGCCGGCATGGCGGGTGCGGTGATCCCGCTCGGCATGAAGCGCCTGGGCTTCGACCCGGCGCAGTCCTCGGGTATCTTCCTGACGACCGTCACCGACATCGTGGGCTTCTTCGCCTTCCTTGGCTTCGCGACGCTCTTTCAGGCGCATCTACTTCCGAAATGATTCTGCCCGGGCTTAGCCGCCCTGTCGGCACGATCTGGTGCATAGGCCGCAACTATGCCGATCACGCCAAAGAGCTCGGCAACGAAGTTCCCGCCGCGCCCATCGTATTCCTTAAGCCTGCCTCCGCCCTGCTGCTGGATGGGGGAATCCTGCGTCTGCCGCCGGACAGCCGCCGCGTGGATCATGAGGTGGAACTCGTCGTCGCCGCGGGGCTGAGCCTGATGATGGCCGTCGGTATCGACTTCACTGCACGCGATCTTCAGGAAGCGGACAAAATGAAGGGCCTGCCGTGGACCTCGGCCAAGGGCCGTCCCGGTTTCGCCGCGGTCGGCAATTTCGTCCCGCTGGCTTTGCCGTCCGAGCTGGAGTTGTCCGTGGACGGCGCTGTTCGTCAGCGCGGACGCACCTCCGACATGATTTTCTCCGTTGAGAAGCTGATCGAGCATCTCGACCGCACCTACGGCCTCGCCGAGGGCGACCTGATCTTCACCGGAACGCCCGCCGGCGTGGCGCCCGTCGCCGCGGGGGCGAAAATCTCCGCGTCGCTCAACGGGAGCGACAGTCGTCTTCGCCTGAGCGTCGCCCCCTAAACTATGAGAACGAAACTTCTTCTGCCGGCTGTACTCTTACTGGGCGCGGCGGCCGCGTGCACGCGGTCGCTCGTGTGGCAGCCTTACGCGGACACCTCAGGCGATGTTCGCTCCGAGATTCCCTCAAGCTGGAGCTCGTACAACGATCCCGACCTCACGCGGCGCCCCGTCGCCGTGGTCGCCTTCCTGGGTGAAATGAAAATCCAGGTCGAGGGCTATCCGATCGGCGCGATTATTCAGGTGACCCGCGCGACGCGCGTGCCGTCCGAGCTTCCCACCGGCGAACTCGCGCGTAAGAAGTACAGCGCGTCCTGGCTGGCGTCGCCCGATCTGCTATTCAAGGGGCCGGTGGCGGCGCTTCCCGTCGATCTCAAGAAGGGACTGCCGAAAGTTTCCGAAGCCATGGTGGGCGCAAAAGTGGCGCGAACATACGAGCGGGAATACGAGGAGTTCGATGCCATCCACATGCCTCGCCCCATCCCGATGAGGCTCGTGGACTTCGTCGTGCGGACCGACAAGGCGTACTACATCGTCGAGTACCGCGCTCCGCGAGATCTGTTCGAGAAGCACCGCCCGGTGTTCGAGCGCTTTTTAAAGTCTTTCGCGTTCGGCCCGTCGGCTTAGCGGCAGGTCGAGGGTCCGTCGAGGGCGATGGGTTTGCCGTTGGGGCCTTGCCCCGACTTGCGGAAGGTCAACGCGATCGGGAAGTGATCCGAGGCGCGCGTGCCGGTTTCCTTCTCGGCCATCACGACCTCGGCCTCGTTGACGGCGCCCGCGACGACAAGCTCCTCATTGAGGAAATCATCGCTGACGAGAAAGTGATCGTAGTTGTTGGCTGCTTCCTCCCGGCCATGGCGGGAGGTCGGCTCATCGACGAGGGCTGTAAAGCCGGGGCCGAGGGCTTCTTCAATGGGCTCCCAGGAGCGATCGCCGGAACGCGTGCTGAGCTCCTTGCCCTTGCCCGTGGGCAGGTTGAAGTCGCCGGCGATGATGAAATCCGGATCGGCGCCGGGCTTGGCCGCCTGAGCGCGGACCCAGGCCATGATGATCTTGAGCTCGTCGGCCGAGGCTGAGGCGTCTCCCTTGGCGTAAGACAGGTGCACGCTCAGCAAAGTAAAATCCGCGTCGCCAACGGTGACGTGCGCCATGTGCGGTGGATGCTGGACGCCTTCGAGGTTTAAGTTTCCCGAGCAGTCCAGGCGCACGCCGGGTCCGGTGTAGATCGCGTTGTTCATCGCGTCTGAGGTGTCCTCAAAGCTCATCGTCCACCCGCGGCCTTCATTGGGCAGTTGGCGGGAGAGCGTCTCGGCGCCCTTATCGTTGGCGATCTCCTGCGCGGCGAGGATCGCCGAGCCGGCCCCAGCCAGAGCGCGGCCGAGCCCGAGGCGCAGCGCGTCTTTTTTACCCTTGGAGGCCTTTTTGCCCAGCGTCTGCACATTCCAGGAGATGATGCGGCCGATGTTCGCGCCGTCACCGGCGGGAATCTGGGTCGGCGGCTTGTGACCGCGAAAACGGTCCCATAAATGCCGGAAGGTATCGCTCAGATCCGCCGACGGCTCGATGGGCGCGGCGCCGACGAATTGGGCTTGGGCGGACAACGAGACAGCGACGAGAAGAATTGAGAGGGCTCTCAGCATGCCCGCATGTTAGCGAGGCCGAGGGGGGCTCGGCGCGGGACCTAAGGGGAGAAAGTCGCTCGTCATTTGGCCCATCTCTGACTAGGCCGTACACTGTCACGAACTCGCACCGGTGCGAGTTCGTGCGACTCAGAACTGGCTTAAGCCAGTTCGATGCCGACGGGGCAGTGGTCGGAGCCCATGGTCTGGGGCTGGATGAAGGCCTTCTTGAGGCGTGGGCGCAGATTCTCGGAGATGAAGAAGTAGTCGATGCGCCAGCCGATGTTGCGGTCGCGCGCGCGGGACTGCTGGTCCCACCACGAGTAATGCTCGGGCCCCTTCTCGAATTCCCGGAAAGTGTCGATGAAGCCGGCGGCGAGCAGGCGGTCCATCCACTCGCACTCCTGGGGCAGGTAGCCGGAAATTTTTCGGTTTTCCTTCGGGCGCGCGAGGTCGATGTCCTTGTGCGCGGTGTTCACATCGCCGCAGATCACGATCTTGTCGTCGCCGCGTTTGCGGAAGCGGGGGATGACCTTCCCGAGAAACGCCTCGTAGAAGTCCATCTTAAACTTCAGCCGCTCCTCGCGGGCCTTGCCGTTGGGAAAATAGATGTTGAAGAGCGTGATGTCGCCGTGCTTCGTGGCGAGGACCCGGCCCTCGTTGTCGAACTCCGCGATCTCGAAGCCGCGCTCGACCTTGACGGGAGCGGTCTTCGAGAAGGTCGCGACGCCGGAGTAGCCTTTCTTCTCGCCCCAATGGAACTCGCCGTGATAGCCGTGGGGGTTGAGAATCTCCGGAGTCAGCTGATCAGGTTGAGCCTTGGTCTCCTGCAGGCAGACGACATCCGCCTTCTCGGCCTTAAACCAATCGCCGAAGCCCTTTTTGTGCGCAGCGCGCACGCCGTTAACATTCCAGCTGACGATGCGCACGGCTACTTGGCCTTGACCGCCTGGTAGATGGGCGTGCCTGAAGAGTTCGCGTAGTCGCGGAAATGCTTGATGAGATTCTTGGTCGTCGGCCCGCACACGCCCTTGCCGATGATGCGTCCGTCGATCTTGACGGCCGCGATGACCTCGGCGCCAGTGCCGGTCAGGAACACCTCGTCCGCGCTGTAGAGTTCGTAGCGCGGAAAGTTGCGCTCGAGGACCTTGAAGCCGAGCTTCGCTTCGCACAGCTCCATGACGACGTTGCGCGTCACGCCGACGAGGATCCCGGCGGAGGTCGGGGGCGTGAAGATCTTGCCCTTCTTCACATAGAACAGGTTGTCGCCGGAGCACTCGGAGACATGGCCCGTCGCGTTGAGCAGAATCGCTTCCTGCGCGCCGGCGGCGGTCGCCTCGGCGCGCGCGAGGATGTTCGCGAGATAGTTCAAGGACTTCACGCCGGGCGTGACCTGGTCCAAGCCCTTCTGTCGAATAGTCGAGGTGATGACCGTGAGGCCCTTCTCGTAGAACTCCTCCGGGTACAGCTCGATGCGGTCGGCGATGATGAAGAGGGTGGCGCCGTCCTTGCACTTGCGCATGTCGAGGCCGAGGTCGCCGACGCCGCGCGTGACGACGAGCCGGATGTAAGCGTCCTTAAGGCCGTTGAGGCGGACAGTCTCGATGATCGCCTTCTCGATCTCCTTGATCGGGAGGGGAAGCTTCAGCAGGATCGCGTTCGCGGACTCCTCGAGGCGCTGCAGGTGATCTTCAAGGCGGAAGATGCGGCCATTGTACGCGCGAATGCCTTCGAAAATCCCGTCGCCGTAGAGCACGCCGTGGTCGTAAACCGAAATCTTGGCGTCGTCCTTGTCGTAATACTTGCCGTCGATGTAAATCTTCATTAATTACTCCCGGCGCGCGACCGCGCCCGACGTTAAAAGGATATCAAATCATCCCACAATCGGCATTGATTCAAATCAGAAATGAGAAATGGGGTCAGGCCTGACACCATGACATTAGCCTGGGAGGGAACAATTAGGGGGCCTCAATCGTATAGTAGTATGGCACGACAACCGAGAGTTTACTTTCCGGGCGCGATTTATCACGCGATGGCACGCGGCGTCGATGGACGCGACATTTTTATCGATGACATTGATCGCGCCGCGTTTCTCGCGACGATGCGCCGCATCGAGAGGGAAACGTCAGCCAGAGTCATCGCCTATTGCTTAATGGGAAATCACTTCCATCTGGCGATTCAGGTCAGCCTCGTTTCCCTTTCCGCGGTGATGCAAAGGTTGCAGACGAGCTATTGCATGCGCTTCAACTGGCGCCATGAGCGCACGGGGCATCTTTTCCAGGCACGGCATAAGGCGAGTCTCTGCGTGGACGAGCGCTATCTCACCGGATTGATTCGCTACATTCATATGAATCCGGTGCGAGCAAAGATGGTTGCTTCGCCGGGCGATTGGCCATGGTCGAGCTATGTGCCCGGGAAAATCGTCGGGTCCGAAATTACCGACTTCGACCCGTGGCCGAAAGATCACGGAAATGTTGATGTGATGCGAGAGGAGGTCGAATCCGTCGATCTGGAGGCTGTCGGATTGGCTGTCGTCGAGCGCACCGGAGTCAGCCTTGAGCTTTTACGTTCTGAACACAGAGATGACTCGGTTATAGCGGCGCGGCGGCTCTTCGTGAAGGACGCGGTTCGAGGAGGCCGTACTCTCGTTTCGGCGGCGAACTGGCTCAATTTATCGTCGCGGACAGCGAGTCGCTATGTCCAGGAACGCAATGTCATGGTGTCAGGCCTGACCCCACCAAGCGGCTAGTGGGGCGCGCGTTTGAGGAGGCGGGCGGCTCGCCAGGCGGTAGCGAGGGCGGCGGCGGCAATGAGGAGGCGCGCGATGAGTGGGAGCGAGCGCAAGGAGCCTTCGGAGGTCAGTATGTTCGTCAGGGGGTGCAGGGAGAAGAACCACAAGCTTGTTTTTTCTTGGGCGATCTCGGGGGTGCCTGGCCATAGAAGATAGGCTCCCGCGGCGTGGGTGAGTATCGCGGCGGCGCAGGACCAGGACCATAAGCGCGCTCTGTGTGAGGACGCGGCGAGCCAAGGCTCCAGTCCCGCCGTGGCCCAGCAGAAGACGAGCGCCGCTGTGGCGAAGTAACGGGGCCCGAAGGTGGAGCCGCCGACCCAGTTGTCGTAGAAGCAAAGCAGAAGCCAGGGGCCGGCGCAGGCCGCTGTCATGAGACGCGTCAGCCAATCGCGGGAGCGCCAGGCGCCGAGGATCGCGAAGAGCACGGGGGGAAAGAAAAAAAACAGACCGCGCGTCGGGCTCGCGAGGAGGCCGATTGCCGCGGAAGGCTGGAAAGCGCGGAAGATGCTTGCCTGAAATTCGGATTCCGGAGGGCGAAGCCGTCCGGTATAGGCTAGCCAGTAAGCGGCCAGCAAACCGAGCGGAACCGCCGCGCCGAGCGCGAAGCCGGGTAAACGCTTGCGATCGATGAGGATGACATACGCCGCACCTGCGGCCAGGAAGAAAACGCTGTCGGGACGAGAGGCGACAGCGAGCCCGAGCCCGAAGCCTGCGAGCGCGTCGAAGCGGGGGCCCTTTTCGTTGAAGCCCCATAGCGCCAACCCTATGCCGAGCGCAGCGGGGCCGTGCTGCCACAGGGCCTGCGAGCTGACGCTGAACGCCCAAGAGCCCAGGCCGTAGACGATCGCAAGCGCGAGCGCGAACTCGGCGGAGCACCGGCCCTTTAACGCGCGGAGCAGGGCCACGGCCGACAACGCGGTGATAAGCGAGCCGCTCAGCTTCGAAAGGCCATGAAGCGCCGACTCCGTGATCTCGACTCCCGATAGGGCCGTCACGAGATAGACGGGCAGGGCAAGCAGACCGGGCGCGACCGGAAAGATCGATAGGCGTTTGCCGAGATGGAGCAAGGTGAAGTTGTCGAGCTTGTTGATGAACCAGGGGTTGATCACGGGCTCGAGCGTCAGGGTGCCGTGGCGTAGAATGCAAAAGGGAAGAAGGCTGTTTGGCGCGTCGTCGCCGCCGTGCCAGCGGAAGGTGGAGAGATAGACGGCGATGAGGGTCAGGGCAAGCGCGGCGTCGGGCGAGCGCGCGAACGGCTTACCGGCGCAATCCCGCCAGAGGCTGGCGAGTAATGCCAGGCACAGCGCGAAAGCCGGGGCGGGAACCAGACCGCCGAGCGCCATGGTCGCGAGGAGCCAGAGCGCCGCGAGGCCGACGGCGGCTTTCATTTATGCGAGGCGGCCGTCGGTCATGCGCAGAATTCGGTCGGCGGCTTGCGCGGCGGGCTCGTCGTGGGTGACGAGGACGACGGCCGCGCCCTGCTCGCGGGCGACGCGGCGGAAATCGGCGAATACGCGGTCGCCGTTGGCGCGGTCGAGGTTGCCGGTGGGCTCGTCGGCCAGGATTACCGAGGGCTTGTTGATCAGGGCGCGGGCGATGGCCGCCCGCTGGCGCTCGCCGCCGGAGGTTTGCGAGGGGAATCGGTTTTGCAGAGCGCCGATACCGAGAGACTCGAGTAAGGCCGTGGCGCGCGCCGTGGCGCTGGCGAGAGGCTCGTCAGACAGTTTGTTGACCATCGCGAGCCTCGCTGGCATGAGCGTGTTTTCAAGAATGGTGAATTCCGGGAGCAGCGAATCAAATTGAAAGACGAAGCCGATATGGGCGCAGCGCATTTTCGCGCGCTCGAGCTCGGCCAGGTCGGCGGCGCGGCGGCCGCGCACGGTTAGCTCGCCGGAGTCGGTCGATCCATGAGGCCGAGCAGGTTCAGCAAGGTGGACTTGCCCGAGCCGCTCGGGCCGAGGATGGCGATGAACTCGCCGGAGGCGACGGTGAAATCGATGCCGCGCAGAACGGAAACGGCGGAAGCTCCGTGGCCGTAGGTCTTGCTGACGCCTTTGACGATGATCGCGGGCTCAGCCATAGTGAATGGCCTCCACGGGATCGGCCTTCGCGGCGCGCGAGGCGGGATACAGCGTGGCGAGCAACGAGAGCAGCAGGCCCATGACGGTGACGGCGGCGACATCCCACGGACGAACATCCACCGGCACCTTCGATAAATAATAAATGTCGGCGGGGAGTTCGACGATTTTGAAATTTGAAATCACCCAGCAGAGGACCATGCCGAGCGCCAGGCCCATGATCACGCCGGAGCCTCCGATCAAGAAACCTTCGACGAGGAAGATGCGGCGGATGAGACCCGGGCCCGCGCCCATGGCTTTGAGCAGGCCGATGTCGCGCGTCTTTTCGACGGAGCGAAGAATTAAGGTCGAGGCGATTCCCAGCGAGGCGACCAGGGTGATCAAAGTGAGGATGATGAACATCACCGTCTTCTCGAGCTTAAGCGCGGCGAACAGGGTCTGGTTCATCTGCGCGTAGGTGCGCACGAGCTTGGCGAAGCCGAGGACGCCGCGCAGGCGCTTGGCGGCGGCGTCGACATGGCGCAGGTTCTTGAGTTTCACGCCGACGCCGGAGGCCCCGGCGTCCACGCCGAGAAATTTGGACGCCGCGGCGAGCCCGGTCCAGGCCGAGGCGCTGTCGTACTCGTAGTAGCCCGTCTTAAGCGTACCCGCGACGCGGAACTTCTGCATTTTCGGCAGAAGCCCCAAAGGGGTCGAGACGCTTTTCGGGGAGACCAGCACGACTTCGTCGCCGATTTCGGAACCGAGGTGGTCGGCGAGCTCGACGCCGAGCACGATGCCGGGGACTTTGCCCTCGCCGATGCCGTCCCATGATCCGGAGGTGAGCTTTGCGGCGAGGTCGTTGACCGCGAACTCGCGCTTGGGGTCGATGCCTTTGACGACGACGCCGATCGAGCGGTCGCGCACGGTGAGGATCGCCTGGCCGAGCGCGAACGGGGCGGAGGCTTCATGATCAGGATCGGCGCGGACGACAGCCAGCGTGTCCTCGACATCCTGGGGCGAGCGCGCGCCCAATACAGTGATGTGGGCCTGCGCGCCGATGATCTTCTTTTGGATATCGGTCTGGAAGCCGTTCATGACCGACATGGTGGTGAGCAAGGCCGCGACGCCCACGGTCACGCCCGCCACTCCAATCAAGGTCGTGACGACGGCGAACAGGCCTTTACGCTTGGCCTTGAGGTAGCGCAGCGAAATGAAAAGCTCGAGGCTCACGCGGGCTTTTCGTGCTTGAGCGTCGGGAAAAGAATCACATCGCGAATCGAGTCCCGGCCGGTGAGGAACATGGTCAGCCGGTCGATCCCGACGCCGATCCCGCCCATGGGCGGCATGCCGGCCTCCATCGACTGGATGAAGTCCTCGTCGAGCAGGTCGGCCTCGGCGTCGCCGGCGGCGTTCTGCTTCATCTGCTCGACCAAGCGGTCGCGCTGGTCCTGCGGATCGTTGAGCTCGGAGTAGGCATTGGACAGCTCGATGCCGGCGGCGAAGCACTCGAAGCGTTCAACAAGCGATTGAGTTCCCGGCTTCAACTTGGCGAGCGGGGTGATCGCCGTGGGGTGGTCGAAGAGGAAGGTCGGCTGCTCAAGCAGGTCCTCGATCTTCGACTCGACGATGCGGTCGAAGAGCTTCGCGCTCGGCGTCTTCTCGCCGGCGTGAATTCCCAGTTTTTCGGCGAGCTTCAAAAGACCAGGCCGATTGAATCCTTTTCCTTCAAGAACATCCTCGATCGGTTCACCGCAACGGTCCTTCCAGACCTCGGGAAGATAGAGCCGCTTGAAAGGCGCCTTCAGCGAGATCTTCTTGCCGCGCCAGTCGATCTCCGAGATACCGCAGGCGGCGGCGCACTCGGTCAGCAAAGTTTCGAACAGAGAAGCCATCCCTTCATAATCGGAATAGGCCTCGTACGCCTCGAGCATAGTGAACTCGGGGTTATGCGTGGTGTCGACGCCCTCGTTGCGGAACACGCGCCCGATCTCGTAGACGCGGTCGAGGCCGCCGATCACGAGCTTCTTCAGATAAAGCTCGGTCGCTATGCGCAGAACCATATCCTGTTCGAGCGCATTGTGGCGTGTGTGGAACGGACGCGCAGACGCGCCGCCGGCCTGGCCGAGGAGAACGGGCGTCTCGACCTCGATGTAGCCGCGTGAATCGAGGACGCGGCGGATCGTCGAGACGATCTTGGCGCGCTTGATGAAGACCTCGCGGGATTCTGGCGTGGAGACCAGATCGAGATGGCGCTGGCGGTAGCGGATCTCCGTGTTGGTGATGCCGTGCCATTTCTCCGGCATCGGACGGATGGCCTTGGCGAGGATAACGGCGTGCTCGGCGGCGACGGTGGGCTCACCGGTCTTAGTGATGAACACGCTTCCCGAGACGGCCACGAAATCGCCGACGGCGAGATCCCGCTTGACCAAGGCGAAGACGTCCTCCGGCAAGGCGTCTTTCTTGAAATAGACCTGCGCGTTGCCCGACAAGTCAGCGAGGCGTCCAAAAATGGACTTGCCCATGTCGCGCAGTTCGGTGAGACGGCCCGCGATTGCCACCTTCTCGGTCGAGTGCTGCATGGGCTCGGTCAGGCCGACGCTCAGCGGCCGAACGGAAGAGCAATCGTTACGACGGACCGTGCGGGACGGAAAGGGATCGATGCCGCGGGAACGCATGTCCGCGATTTTCGCCTTCTTGACGGCCATGAGCTCTTCGATGCCGCGGCCTTCGTTGTCGTCGCCCTTAGGCGAGGTCGGCGTGTCAGACATTCTTTTTTTCTCCACGGGAAGAGAGGATGCCGGCGATCAATTCGCGGAGCATCTTGGGGTCAAAAGGCTTTTGCACATAGGCCGCCACATTCGGAGCCATCTCAAAAAGATCGCGCATCTTCTGGCCCTTGGCGGTCAGCACGAGAATCGGGATTTCTTTGCCGCGCGGCTCCGTTTGCAGGCGCATGTTGAGCTGGTAGCCGTCCATCACCGGCATCATGATGTCGAGCACGATGAGATCGGGAAGGGGGAGCTCCGGCTTGACCGGCTCGAGGCCGAGGCGCTCCAACGCGATCTGGCCGTTGCCGGCCTCGGTGACCGTATAACCCTCTTTTTCGAGGGCGAAGCGCAGCAAGGTGACGATGTCGGGCTCGTCGTCGACGACCATGATGACGGGCATCAGCGCTTCTCCACTAAAGTCGCGACCAGTTCGCGCAGCACCTTGGGATCGAAGGGCTTCTCGAGATGCGTGGTCGAGGTGCAGAGCGGGTCGAACTCCTCTTTCGCGTCGCCTTTGGCGGTCAATACGATGACCGGCACGGCTTTCGTGCGCGGGTCTTCTAATAGGCGCGCGCGCACCGTATGGCCGTCCATGACCGGCATCAGGACATCGAGGATCACGAGGTCGGGGATGACCGCGGTCTCATCGCGCGGCTCGAGGCCGGCTTTGGCAAGCGCCTCGGCCCCGTCGTACGCGGCAATGATCATGTGCCCGTCCTTTTCAAGCATGAATTTGATGAGAGTGACGACGTCGCGCTCGTCGTCGACAAGCAGTATCCGCGCCATGGGCCATTCTAACACTTCGCGGCGGGGTCCTCCTACCCACAATTTCGACCGGTGGAATTTTGTGGATAACCCGCGCTCTAGGCCTCACGGTCCAGGGGCTAGGCCTTAAGCCCGATATCCTTCGATGGAGGGGTGAAGGTATAATTGACTCATGAACAGGCTCAAAATCCCTCTCGCCGCCGCCATTCTTCTCGCTTCGCTCGCCTCCGTCGCTCCGGCCACGCCGTCCGATGACGCGTTCAATTCATTCGTTCAGGACATCAACGAGTCGGTGGCCAAGATCGTCGCCGCCCAGGCGAAGCGCTCGCAGGAATTGAAGCCCGACCCGAAGGCGGTCTCGTGCACGCCCAAGCAGATCGATACCGCCTACGCGTCCGTGCCGTTGTGTGAGGCCTCGCTCAAGAAGGCTTTCGGCGTGGATGTGCGCGATTTCAAGGGAGTCCTCAACAAGGGCTTTACTCGTGACGGCTTCTCGCTCGTCCTGCTGACGACGACGGACGCGTTCTTCTACCACGAGGATTGCGACATCTGCGCGGCTGTCGAGCGCTGCTCCCTTAAGGACGGCTCTCTCTCCAACTTTAAGACCGCGCATAGCGTAGACTGCGGTGATTTGGCTCCCTTCCTCAAGAAGGGCGTCGCCTTTAGCGCCTGCCCGCTGAAGCCGTAAGCTATAATCGCGGCGTGAGGAAATTCGTCCGCCTCCTAGTCGTCTTCTCCCCGTCTAACCGTCCGCGCCTCTCGGCGCGACCTGGGAGTTCGCCGCGCCCGCGCTTTAGTAACCGGTGAAGAAGGGCGCTGCGTCCTTGGGGCCCGCGGGGTAGCGCTCGCTTCTGAATCGTTTGGCGAGCGCGGCGGGCGTTTTGTCGTTGATGCGCCCGTACAGCTCGTCCGCCTCGCGCGGCTTGCCCGCAAAATCGAGCAGGTTCGCGCGGCGTAGGAGCACCCAATCCTTCATGCCGCGCGGGTGGGGGAGATGGTCGAGCGCGGCGAGCCACTCGCCGGTCTCGGCGGCGTGGCCTTGCAGCAGGCGGCTCTCGGCCGCGCGGTACAACGCCCAGGCGCGAGCCGGGGTGCGCACGCTCGGATGCAAGGCCGAGATCCATTTGCCGTCGGGATCGGAGAGTAGCACCGCCGCGTCGAAGTCCCCGCGCCTCTCGGCGACATAGGCGCGGCGCAGGCGGTAGATCGGATTGTGCGGGTAGCGTCCGCTCAACTCGGCGAGCAAGGTC
>JAYTSX010000110.1:0-7825 GCA_043745445.1 Elusimicrobiota bacterium | reverse complement strand
CGATCCACGGCCCCGGCCCAAGCTCGGTCAAATCAAAACGCAGGAAGTCCTCGTTAAACGTCTTGAGATTCTTCGCGGCCTCGGGACCAACCATACCCGGAAGTTTGTCCGCGATGATCTCATCAAGCTCAATGGCCGTCACCGCGGCGCCCGTCGCCAGCAGGCGGCCGGTGAGCGCACCTCGGCCGGGACCGATCTCCAAAATTTTATCGCCGGGACGGGCGTTCGCGAGGCCCGCGACCGCGTCGCGGGCGCCCTCGTCACGCAGAAAGTGCTGGCTAAGCCTGGCTCCCATGTTACACTCCCACCGCGCTGCCGCCGCGCCGGCGGCGCAGCAGGTCTTCACCGATCTTCCATACGTCGCCGGCGCCGAGGGTCAACACCACATCTCCGGGGCGAAGGTCCCGGGCCGCCTCGAGCGCGCCCGGAAACGCCACGGCCTTTATCCCGGTCTTACGGATACCGTCCACGATGACCTTGGAGGTGATGCCGGCAATCGCCTTTTCGCCCGCGGCATAGATGTCGGTGACATACACCAGATCCGCGCCTTTAAAGGCGGACCCGAATTCTTTGGCGAGCAGCTTCGTGCGGCTGAACCGATGCGGCTGGAAAATAACGACGACGCGTTCGGCCTTCCACAGGCTCGCGACGGCGGAGAGCGTGGCGCGCACCTCGGTGGGGTGATGGCCGTAGTCGTCGACGAACTCAACGCCGCCCGCCGCTCCCAGGCGATCCATACGCCGGCCCACGCCTTTGAAATCCGAAAGGCCGTGCGCGAGCCGCTTTAAATCAAAGCCCAGGAAGTGCCCCGCCGCGAGCGCCGCCAACGCGTTCGAGACATTGTGGCGTCCGGCGACGCGCAGCCGCAGGGTCAGAACCTTCTTACCCTTGTGAAGGACATCACACACTGAGCCGTCCTTACCGAGGCGCGCGTTCTTCGCGCGCCAATCCGCCCCGGCGGAGAAGCCGAAGGTCACGATAGGACGCGTCACGCGGGAGCGGATCGACGCGAGCACCGGATCATCGGCGCACAGCACCGCCGCTCCGTAAAACGGCAGGCGTTGGAGGTGCGCGACAAACGCGTCCTTGAGCGCGTCCATGGTGCCGTAGTGGTCCATGTGGTCGTTATCGATATTCGTGACGACGGCGACGAGCGGCGTCAGAAACAAGAACGAGCCGTCGGACTCATCGGCTTCCGCGACCAGATATTCACCGATGCCGAGCTTCGCGTTGGAACCGATGTTCTTGAGCTGTCCCCCGATGATCATTGTGGGGCCCGCACCCGCTTCTTTTAAGGCCATGGAAATGAGGGAGGTCGTCGTCGTCTTGCCGTGGGAACCGGCGATGGTGACGGTCTTCTTCATGCGGCCGAGCTCGGCGAGCATCTGCGCCCGCAGCACGACCGGGATGCCGTGCTTGAGCGCGTAATTTTTCTCAGGGTTAGCGTCGGCGATCGCCGAGGAAACGACAACGACCTGCGCACCGGCGGCGTGCGACGCCGCATGGCCTTCATACACGCGGACGCCGGCGCCCTGCAAACGGCGCGTAATTTCGGTGGACTTCGAATCGGAGCCGGAAACCTTGTAACCCAGGTTGTTGAGAACTTCGGCGATGCCGCTCATGCCCACGCCGCCGATACCGACGAAGTGGATGCTCCTCACGAACGATTTCATCAAATCCTTTCGAGCGGTCTTCATTTCTTGGCTCCAACCGCCGGGGTGGCCGCGGGGCGCAGCAGCCACTTAAGGCCGTCAGCGGCGGCCTTGTTCTTCGGCGAAATCTCAAGCGCCTTGCGCAGAGCCGCGATAGCTCCGGCCTCATCTCCGATCATGACCGAGGAGACGCCGCGGCCGAGCCAAGCGGGGACCGAGGCCGCATCGAGCTCGGTCGCGCGCCGGAACGAGCTGTCGGCACGCTGGCCATCGCCGACGGCGGCATAGGCGAGGCCCGTCGCCGTCCACCAGTCGGTATCATCGGGGTGCTCCGGCTTCTCGCCGGACTCAGGCAAAATCTCGGCCACAAGCGCCATCCACCCCGTGCCGATGACCCAAAGGCCCATGTCGTTGCCGACCTCGCGGGGCTGATAACTGACTTTCGCCGGATTCTCGCTGTCAGCACGGCCGGCGCTGACCGGCCGTGTGAAGGTCAAGTTCATGCCGAGGCGCGCGTCGGTATCCGCGGGAGCCTCCCGCATGGTCCGCCGCAGGTCCTCCATGATTTTTTTGACCTGCTCATCGCGCGGCCCGGCATTCCCGGGCTTGAGCGCATAGTCGCGGCGCACGGCTTGCGGCGAGGAACCGGCATCCGGCGCCGCATCGTGAGCCCGGGCCAGGGCTTTCTTGAGGCTGGCGCCTTCGCCGGGCTGACTGTGCACAAGCTTAGGCCGCGGCAAAAATACCGCGTCGACTTTCATCATCGCACCTTGATCAAGCGGCACGCGCCGCAGGTTCCTTTCAAAGACGGCCAGCGGATCGGTTTCCTGTGACGGCTCAGGCTCTTTGGCCTTGGGATCCTCGGGAAGCTCCCCGGGCTTAGCCGCGCGCTTGCCTCCCGCATAGGAAACCGAGAGCTGTAGACCGTCACCGCCGCGCTCCGGCGTCAAATGAAAGGCATCGCTTAAGGTCGCGCGTGCCTTCGCCCGTTCCCCGGCCTTCAGCTGTAGGCGCGCCAGGCGCATGCGCGCCACGGAGTCGCCCGGCTTGATCGACACCGCGCGCTTGAGCGTGGCGATCGCGGCCTTATCTTCCTTCAGCCGCTCCTCTGCGCAGCCGAGCTCGAGCATGGCGTCCTCGTAGCCGGATTCGAGCTTGACCGCCTCGCGAAGCTGCTCCGCGGCGTCCGAATCGCGTCCCAGCTTGCGGTAAAGCTGGCCGAGCTGGAAGCGATACAAGGGATTCTTCTTATCGAGGTCCACGGCCGTGCGAAAAAGTGACAGGGCTTCGGGCACATCGCCGCGCGCCTCGCGGATGGAGCCCAGGTTCATCTGAGCGTCGGCGCGAGTCGGCTCAAGCTCGGTCGCGCGCCGGAACGCCTTCTCGGACGCGGGCGCGTCGCCCTTCCACGCGTACGAGATGCCGAGCAGAAGAAACGCTTGCGCGCTCTTCGGATCGAGGCTGATGGCCGTGTTATAAGATCCGATGGACTCGTCAACTTGGCCGTTCCAGTACTGCGCGACTCCGAGCAGCATGTGCCCGACGGGATTTGTAGGATCGGCGGCGACCGCGCGGCGCATCTCCTGAAGGGCCAGATCGTATTTTTTCTCCTCGATGTAGCGATGGCCCTGGCGCATGCCGCGCACGGCCTGCGCCGCCATGATCTGGTCCCAGATCGTCTGCTGGCCGGGCTCCGTTTTTTCCGCGAACGCCGGAGCAACGGCGAAAAGGCAAAGTGCTACGAGCAGCAGCTCGCGCAGGCGGGGAAGGATCGCCCGGATCGCGCCGCCGCGATGGCTGATGGCGTTCTTCTCATCGAGCGCAAGCTCGGCCAGGGTGCGGCCATCCGCCAGAATGAACAATGGGTCGTAGCCAAAGCCGCCGTCGCCGCGCGGCGCCGTCCCGATCACCCCATCGAGCCGGCCTTCCTTGAATTCGACGCGCCCTTCGGGATCCGACAAGGCCATGACCGTGCGGAAATACGCGTTGCGCTTTACGCCCGTCTCTCCGGCGAGCTCCTTGAGAAGCTTCGCGCAGTTGTCGGCAAAGGTACAACCGGGCCCGGCCCAGCGCGCGGAGTAGACGCCGGGCTCGCCGTTCAAGGCGGGGACGAATAAGCCCGAATCGTCGGCCAGCGCCCAGGTCCCGCAGGCCCGCGCCGCCTCCACGGCTTTCTTCTCGGCGTTTCCCTCGAGCGCATCACGGTCCTCGATCGTCTCGGGGAAAGCCGGAAAGGCGTCGAGTGAGGCGATCGCGGCGCCGGAGGCACCCAGAAGACGAGATATTTCAGCCGCTTTGTGAGCGTTGCGTGTGGCGAGCACGAGTCGGGCCGGGTGGCGGGACAAGGTAAGGCGTATGCTATCATTTTCGCGTGAGACCCCTCCTTCTGGCTCTGGCCGCGGCGCTGACCTTGGGCTCGTTCGCCTGCCGGAGCCTCGCGCAGGAAGACGACCTCTCCGATCAGGCGACCAAAGCTCGCCTTGAGGCCGTGCTGCGCGGCCGCCGGGACCTTGATCTCAAGTTCGTGACCGTGGATGTCAACGCGGGCGCGGCCACGATCTCGGGCCTCGTGCCCAATGGCGAGCAGCTGAGAACCATCCGCCGTCTCGCCGCCAATGTTCGCGGCGTCGATCAGGTCCTGAACAACCTCATCATCCAGGAATGAACGACGCGGGTTTGCGGCGAGACCTGCTGACCTGGTATGGCCGCGCCAAGCGTGATCTTCCCTGGAGAAAGAACTCCACCCCCTATCGCGTCTGGATCTCGGAGATCATGCTCCAGCAGACGACCGTGGCCGCGGTCACGCCGAAGTATGAGGCGTTCTTGCGCCGCTTCCCCTCGCTCGCTTCGCTCGCGAGCGCCGAGGAGGACGAGGTCCTTAAGCACTGGGCCGGCCTCGGCTACTACTCGCGGGCGCGCAACCTGCGCCGCGCGGCGCTGACGATCGTCGCCGATCACGGGGGAAAGTTCCCCTCCGCCTTCGACGCAGTGCTCGAACTGCCCGGCATCGGGCGCTACACGGCGGGCGCCGTCCTCTCGATCGCATTCCAAAAACCGTTCCCGCTCGTCGATGGCAATGTGATCCGCGTCTTCTCGCGACTGTTCGGGCTCAAGGGGCGCGCGAAGGATCCGGCCTTCGTTAAAACGATGTGGCCGCTGGCCGAGCGCCTCGTGCCGAAGACAAATCCCGGCGACTGGAACCAAGCCCTCATGGAACTCGGCGCGACGGTCTGCACGCCCGACTCCCCTTCCTGCGGCGCCTGCCCGGTCTCACAGCATTGTGTCGCGTTCAGGAAGGGACTCCAGGACAAGCTCCCCATACCGGAAATCTCACGCAAGCCGATGCCGATTCGCTGGACCTGTCTTTGGATCGAGAAAAATGGGAAGGTGCTCCTATCGCGGCGGTCGGACAAGGAACGGCTTCTCAAAAACCTATGGGGCCTTCCCGAGGCCAGCCGCGTCGAGGCCACCCTCGGGCGTACGCTCGCCAAGACCGCGCACTCCATTACACATCATGCGTTGAATGTGGAACTGAAGGAAGCTTGGCTTAAGAATTCCCCAACCCTTCCGGCCGAAGCGAAGTGGGTGCCGCGCGGCGAAATCCGAGACTATCTCGTCTCCTCACTCTGGCTGAAGCTCCTCAAAGCTCTCTGAGCTTTACCGAACTTTAGCCGCCCGTTCACCGAATTCTATCCATCCTGTAATAACGATTCGCGCCCGCGGGTCTACACTTCGAGTATGAGCTGGGTACTGGTGATCGAAGACGAAGAGGACATCTCGGAGTTTCTCCGCTACATTCTCGAAAACGAGAATTTCACGGTGAAGACGGCCGCAAGCCTCGCCGAGGCGCGCGCGCATTTAAAGGACGGCTTGCCGGACGCCGTTCTTCTTGATCGCGGCCTGCCCGACGGCGACGGCCTCGATATCTGCCGGGAGCTCAAGAAGGCCGGGAAAATGCCCGCGGTGCTCGTCCTCAGCGCGCGCAAGGACCCGGCGGAAGTACAAGAAGGCCTCGCGGCCGGCGCCGACCACTACATTACGAAGCCGTTCCAGTTCTTAGATGTTATTTCGCGTCTGTCGCCGGCACAATCGCCCGCCGCGCCTTAAGCGCTGTCTCGCGCAGGAGCGCGGAAGCCTCCGCGTCGCGCGGCAAGGAGGCGGGCGTGAGCCGGAAGACGGGCGTCGCTCCGGAGAAGCCCTTCATGTTCGCCGTCTCTGGAGCGGCGCTCCCAAGCAAAGCGGCGACCCCAGGTTGGTCCGCCACCGTGCCGCTGATCAACGCCTCACCGTCGCCGGACAGCTTCATTAAGCGCGCCGCGGCGTTGACGGTGTTTCCGAAGTAGTCGAGCTCCCCCGCGCGCTCCTCGCGAATGACGCGGCCCCAGCTTAGGCCGACGCGGGCGCGGAACAGCCTCCCAAGAGGGGCGGATGCTCTTAAATCCGCGATGCGGCCTTGAATGTCAGCGGCCGCCGCCACTCCGGAAGCAGCCGTCGGGAAGCTCGCCATGACGGTCTCGCCCTCGGTTTTGACGATACGGCCTCCGTTCCGCTCAACGGCCGCGCGCACATACGCATGAAAAGTTTTCACCGCGGCGTAGGAACGCCGCCGGCCGAAGCGCTCATAGGCCGTGGTCCAACCGTCGAGCCCGACAAATAAAGTCGCGGCCTTCTCGACGCTCAGAGAATCGACGGGACGAGGAGCGTCCGGCGCGCGTACCGGCGCCGCCGCCGTCGCGTTTGAGCCGCCCTCCGTCGCAATCTCCCCCCCGTCGGCGGACGCCGCGAGCGCGAGCGTTTTTTCCACCGAGCGGCCGTAAATTTCCGGAGCGTCTGCCGTGGCGTCCACCAGCACGCGGCCCGCGTGCACGCCCACGCGCAGCTTGGGCGTCGTCCCTGCGGCCTGCTTCTGGATCGCTCCGGCCGCCCCGAGTGCGGCCGCATAGCTGGGGAAGGCGATCAGGCTTCCGTCGCCAAGACGCCGGATCACGACGCCGTCAAACGCCGACGCCGCGCTTTCCGCGTCGTCCACGACGCCCCGGATCATCGCATGCGCGCGCCGGGTGCCCTTGGACAGATGCAAGGTCGTCGAATCCTTCGCATCCAGCACGAGCAGGCCCACGCCGCGACGCTCATATACGCCCGCGGCGCGCGACAGATCGAGAGGTGCGGGAGAGAAAGGCACGGGCGTCAGCGGCAGCGCCGAAGCCGCGGGCGCGGACAACAGCATCGACGCCAACCCGGGCGCGACCGGCGGCCACAGCGCCGGCACCGGGGCTTGAGAGGAAAGTGCCAGTGAGCGCGACGGGAGTTCGACGGCGGCGCAGGCCGCACCCGCCGTGAACCGAAGCAAGAGCAGAATCAGGGAACCCATACGCCCTCAGGTTACCACCTGACTTGGGCGGCTGTCAGCGCCGACGGACCCATGCGGCGGGCGGCAAAGGACCCCCCGCCTAAAGCTTGGGCTTGAAGCCTTTTTGGACGAGCCCGCGGAACACCGGGCGCAGGGTCTTGTCGATCGAACGCGGCGCGGTGTAGATCAGCAGGTAAAATCCTCGTGCGGCGGGCACCGCGATGTGCTCCTCGCGCATCGCCACTTCCTTCGGCGCGACAGTGTGCGGGGCGGTGAATTCCGTCGTATCACGCTCGAGACGCAAAGCCTTGCGTCCGACAACCACGACTTTTTCCAATGCCCCGTCCTTCCAGCCCTTGAGGGGAATTGAAGAGGGCCTGGTCAGCCGTTTCATGTAGGCCTCGGCCGTGCCGTACAGGGCATGATCGGGGCGAACATAGCGCACGGAGATCAGCGCAGACACGCCTTCGGCGGCCGGGCCGGTGAACACCGCGCCGCCGCCCCGGCGATCCATCGCCCAGTCGGCCGGCATAAGGAGATCATACGAGGCGTCAACGACGGTGGGCGACGCGGCGGCGCTGAGGGCGGCGGAGAGCAGAAGACGGAAGAATAACGGCGTCATGGATGCTCCTTGTCCGCCATAATCGGCGAGGGGACTTCATGCGCGCCCCGCTCGGTGCGTTGCCTATCTGGCGACTCGAGGCTATTGTAGCGCTCCATGGTGGTCGCCGCCACGGACTCCTGACGAGCGCGGAGCTGGTTGTAGTACTTCGCGGCATTCGCCGCGTCCTCCCTTTGCTCCGCGATATATTTAACGAGCGTT
>JAYTSX010000109.1:0-7881 GCA_043745445.1 Elusimicrobiota bacterium | reverse complement strand
GCGGCCGCGGCCGCGCGACTTCTGCGTCGCGGCGGCCTCAAAGGCGGCAAGGTCGCCGTGACCGTGATGTCGAATTACGGCCTTTTGTCCTATCTGCGCGCCCTCGGCGTCGAGGCGGTCACGACCCCGGTGGGCGACCGCTTCGTGACCGAAGCCATTGAAAAAGAAGGCCTCAGCCTGGGCGGGGAAAATTCCGGACATATCGTGTTCCGCGATTTCGCTCCGACCGGCGACGGCATGCTGACCGGCCTGCAGACCCTGGCCGCATGGCGTGAGTCGGGCAAGCCGATGAGCGCGCTTGGCCGCCTTTACAAGTCCACGCCCCAAACCTTGAAAGCGCTCCATGTGAAAGGCAAACCGCCGATCGCGATGATGGTGCGCACCTCGGCCGCGATCGCGGCGGCCTCCAAGCGCCTCTTGGGGCGTGGCCGCGTGTTCGTGCGCTACTCGGGAACCGAGCCGGTATTGAGAATTCTAGTAGAAGGTCCTGGAGTGGCGGAAAACCGCACTCTCGCCGATTCGATCGCGAAGATTTATCAGACGGAGACGGGCACCGGACAGGAGAAACACTGATGAAGACGGAGCAGAAGCTTAAATTGGGCGTGAACATCGACCACATCGCGACGCTGCGCCAGGCGCGGCTCGACATCGATCCCGATACCGTGCAGGCGGCACAGGTCGCCCGTCAGTCCGGCGCCGACATCATCGTCTGTCATCTGCGCCGGGACCGCCGCCACATGCAGGACGCGGACATTTTAAAGCTTTGCCGCCTCAAGGGTGAGACGCACGTCGAAGTCAGCGACGACGCCAAGATGATCTCCGCGGTGCTGAAGGCCCGCCCCACCTCGGTGTGCCTCGTGCCTGAGCGTCCCGGCGAAGTCTCGACCGAAGGCGGCCTCGATATCGCGCGCAACGGCAAGAGCCTCGCGAAGACCGTGGCCCGCCTTAAAAAGGCCGGCGTCGAGGTCAGCCTGTTCGTGGCTCCCGAAGCTCCCGCCGTTCGCGCCGCGCGCAACATCGGCGCCGACATCATCGAGCTCGATACGAGCGATTACGCGAAGGCTCGCAGCAAGCCCCAGCAGAAGCTTGAGCTTGAACGCCTTGAGCTCGCCGCGTACATGGCCTGGGAAATGGGCATCGTCGTTCACGCGGGCCACGGGCTCGACTACCACAATGTAGCGGCCGTCGCGCGCATTCCTCACATGTCCGCCCTCAACATCGGCTTCTCGATCGTCGCCCGTTCCGTGTTCGTGGGCCTGAAGAGCGCCGTGTCCGAGATGCGGCGGGCCATCGACTAGCGCATGTGCGGCATCGTCGGCTACGTCGGGCCTAAGCAAGCCGTTCCCCTGCTCATGGAGGGCCTCAAGCGCCTCGAGTACCGGGGCTACGACTCCTCAGGCCTGGCGTCCATCGTGGACGGCGTCATCGAGCGGCGCCGCGCCCAAGGCAAGCTGACGAACCTCGAAAAAGTCATTGCCGCGAGCCCGCTGGCGGGCGTGACGGCTCTTGGTCACACGCGCTGGGCGACTCATGGCAAGCCGAGCGAGGCCAACTCTCACCCGCACACCGACCCGACCGGTACCGTCGCGGTCATCCACAACGGCATCATCGAAAACTATCTCGAGCTCAAAGACCGCATGGTCGCCGCCGGAGCGAAGTTCGAGTCCGAGACCGACACCGAAGTCCTCGCGCATCTGGTCGCCGAAAAGTTGGCCCGGCTGCAGCCGCCGGGCTCCGCCCCCAAAGGCGACCTCAACGAGCCACTGCTGTTTGAAGCCGTTCGTCTCGCGCTGGGCGATGTCCGCGGCGCCTATGCGGTCGCGGTCCTGTGGTCCAAGGCCCCCGGGGTGATCGTCGCCGCGAAGACCGCCTCGCCGCTGATCATCGGCCTGGGCGATGGCGAAACCTTCCTCGGCTCCGATGTGCCCGCCTTCCTCGCCTATACGCGCAAGGCCGTGTTTCTTGAAGACGGCGAGATGGCTGTCCTTAAAAAAGACGGCGCAACCTTTTTCAATCTGTCCGGCAAACGCATCGAGAAGACTCCGATCAACATCACCTGGGATCGCACGATGGCGGAAAAGTCCGGCTTCCGTCACTTCATGCTCAAGGAAATCCACGATCAGCCGATGTCCTGCGAGGACACGATGCGCGGGCGCCTCTTCCCACTTAAAGGCGTGCTTGAGCGCGACTGCGGCATGAACGCCGACATACTGAAAAATATTCGCTCAGTGCAAATGATCGCCTGCGGCACCGCCTATCACTCCTGCCTCGTCGGCCAGTATTGGTTCGAGACGCTCATCGGCGTTCCGACGCGCGTCGAAACCGCATCCGAATTCCGCTACCGTGAGACGACGGTCGGCCCCGATGACTTGGTGATCGCCGTCTCCCAGTCCGGCGAGACCGCGGACACCTTGGCCGCCGTTAAAATCGCGAAGGAACGCGGCGCGAAGGTGCTTGCGATCTGCAACACGGTCGGCTCCGCGCTCACGCGCACGGCCGACTGGACCTTGTATACGCATTGCGGCCCCGAGCTCGGCGTCGCGTCCACGAAAGCTTTTATCGGCCAACTGACCTCGCTGGCCGTCGTCACGCTGCATGCGGCCATCGGTCGCGGCTCCATGACCGAGGCGCAGGGCCGCGCGTTCGTCGACGACCTCGTCAAGGTTCCGGGCTGGATTCGCGCCGCCATCAAGCTCGACAAAGAAATCCTCGCGATCGCCAAGAAGTTCGCGAAGAAAGAGCACTTTCTGTTTATCGGGCGATATGTGAACTATCCGATAGCCCTTGAGGCTGCCCTGAAGCTTAAAGAAATTTCGTACATCCACGCCGAAGGCTATCCTGCCGGGGAGCTTAAGCACGGCCCCATCGCCCTGATCGACACCGAAATGCCGGTCGTCGTGATCGCGACGCAGTCGCGCGTCCTTGAGAAAACCCTGTCGTCTCTTGAGGAAGTGAAGGCGCGCGGCGCGCAGCTGATCGTGATCGCCACCGAAGGCGTAGGGGAGTTTAAGGGCTGTGAGGCCGTTTTGCGCCTGCCTCCGGTCCCCGAGATCCTGTCGCCGATCGTGAACATCATCCCGCTCCAGCTCCTGGCCTACCACATCGCCGATCTGCGCGGCTGCGATGTCGATCAGCCGCGTAATCTCGCCAAGAGCGTCACGGTCGAATAGCCGTGGAGCTCGGCGTGGACCTCGTCGAAATCGCCCGGATCAAATCCCTGGCTCGCCGCAATCCCAAGTTCCTTCCGCGCGTGTTCTCCGCCCAGGAGATCGCCTACTGCCGGAGCAAAAAAAATCCCTGGCCCCATTTCGCCGTGCGCTTTGCCGCCAAAGAGGCCGTGTACAAGGCCCTGGGCAAGGCGCAGGTGCCGCTGACCGCGATCTCGGTCAAGCGCGGCAAGGACGGGCGTCCCTCGGTGAAGATCAATGGCAAGCCGGTGCGCGGCCTGAAGCTTTCCTTGTCCCACGGCCGCGATCACGCCGTCGCGTTCGCCGTCCTCTCGCGCTGATCGACGCGGCTACGGCCAAGGATGGCGCGGATAGCGCCGCTGCAATTCCTTCTTCACCGTCGGATACGCATTGGCCCAGAACGAGGCCAGATCCTTCGTCTTCTGCACGGTCCGGTGATTGGGCGCCAAAATGTCGAAGGTCACGGCCAGCCGCCCCTCGCATAACGCCAGCGTCCCGGTCATCTTGACGAAGTCGCCCAGCCGCGCGGCCAGCTCCGGCGGGTGCGTCTCATGATAAGTAAACCGTCCGGTCTTTCCCGACGGCAGGCGCTTGGTCGCGGGCAGCGTGCGCTCCAAAAAATCCGCCAGGCCGCGCCCCAGGTAACCCGTGATGTGCGGCAGCAGCTCGACGCGCTCGATGTCCTTGAGCGTGTTGCGTCCCGCGCACGCTTCCCCGTAGATGAGGCGCCAGTCGTCGGCGTTCATCTCCGGGTAGCCCATGTCGGGATACAAGCGCCGCGCCAGCGCGATCCGGATCACGGCCTGCTTCGCTTTCTCATCGTAGCCGGGGTGCTCGAGCTCCCCCGAGGCGAACTTCTCCGCCCACAGGTCGGCGGCGACCTTGCGATCGTTCTTGAGCGGCGCCGCTTCGCGGCGCGCTAAGACCAGGCCTCTGAAGACGAGCCGGTCTTCTTTGATCACGCGATTTTTTCGTTCGTCGAATTCGGCCGACGGCGTCCAGGCGCATTCACCCGGGAAGGCGCGCTCGATCATCTCCGGCGTGAACGGCAGATATAAGTTAATCCCGACCTGTCTGGCCTGCCCGCCGCCCGCGCGCTCCCGAATATCCAAAGCGAGGAGCAGGGGGGGAGCCTCCTTCACCGCGGGCAGCAAAGCGCCGCGCCCGTCTCCCAAGCGATAAAAAGTCCCCTCGCCCTCGCGCGCCGCCAGCCTGTCCATGAACGCGCCCAGCCACACGAACGACAGCGCGTCGGCCGAGGAAGCGGCCACGGGCCCGTCCGTCTCTTTCCCGAGGCGCTTGAATTGCCGGAACACCTCGGCCGCCTCCCACGATAATTCCTCGCGCGAGCCGGCCAGCAGGTCCGCCGCCAGCGTCGTCAGATCGGCCGCCTGTCCCGGGCGCAGGTCGCTCGCGGTCTCGAAGACGGCCGCCATGGCGCAGGCGCGCTCATACGCCTCGGGCCCGAGCGCCAGCGCTTCCTCAAGAACGGCGGCGACCCGCGGGGGCGCGGGGTAGCGCAGCAACGCTCGCCCGCGCGCCGTGACGCGGTCCTTCTCGTCCAGCGCCTTGAGCGCCGTCAGGGACTTCCCGGCTCCGGCCCAGGCGTCCTCCTTGGGGTCGGAGACCCAGTCCACCTCCGCAGGCAAGGACGCGGCCTGAAGCCTCAACGAGCTCAGCTCCAATCGGATGATCTCAGGCACGAGGCTCGGCGCCATCCCGCTCTCGTCCTGCTTCGACCACAGCCGGACGCACCGCCCCGGCGCCGTGCGTCCGGCGCGCCCGGCTCGCTGGGCCGCGTTGCTGCGGCTGATCTTCGTCAAATACAAAGTGTTGATGCCGCGCGCCGCGTCATAGGCCGCGACGCGGTGCAGCCCGCTGTCGATGACCATCGTGACCTGGGGAATGGTCAGGCCCGTCTCCGCGACATTGGTGGCGACGATCACGCGCTTTCGGGGGGACTCCTCCAGGACGCCCTGCTGCTCCGCCAGGTCCATGCTCCCGTGAAGCGCGTGCAGCTCCAGGTCCTGCTCCCTGCAGTAGGGCGTCAGCACGGTCATCGCGCGCCGGATTTCCCTTAGTCCAGGCATAAAAATAAGCACCGAGCCGTCCAAGCCCTCGCGCGCCAGTTCCTTCAACGCGGCCAACGCCCCCTCGGCCGGTCCGCCGCGTGAATCGAGCGGATGATGGCGAACATCCACGGGAAAAAGCCGTCCCGGCACCTCGACCTTCGCCGCCTCCGGCAAATAGCGCGCGAGCGCCTCGGCCTCGAGGGTCGCCGACATGACGGCTATACGAAGATCTTGCCGTTTCCCTTTACGCAGGGCCTTCAGCCAGGCCAGAGAGAGATCGCATTCCAGGCTGCGCTCATGAAACTCGTCGAGAAGCACCACGCCCACGCCCTTGAGCTCCGGATCCTTCATCATCTGCGCGACGAACACGCCGTAGGTCTGAAAAATAACCTTCGTGTCGGCCCCGCAGCGGCTGTCGAAACGCACCTGGTAGCCGATCGTGGTTCCAAGATTCGTCTTCGTCTCCACGGCCACGCGCCCCGCGAGGCTTCTTGCCGACAGGCGCCGCGGCTCGAGCACCAGAATCTTCCCCGGAAACTTGCCCAGCAGGTATTGGGGCGTCTGCGTGGACTTGCCGCTGCCCGTCGGGGCGGTGAGGATGAGGCTTCCCGCGCGGGCAATCTCCGAGACGATCTTTTCGCGGAACGCCGCGATGGGCAGGGCCTGGCTCACCCGGACAGTTTAGCTAACTGCTTGCCAACTCACAGGTGCCTCCTTCGGCGCCTGTAAATCCAGTCTAAAGTGTAACCCATGTCTCCGGACGCTTTTGTTACCTATGTCCCCGGCCGTTCAGCGTTTCACTTGTAGATCTCGCGTCGGTGGCCAAGATCAATGACGATCACGAGCAGTTCGCCGTGCCGCACTTCGTACAAAATCCGGTAGCTGCCGAAGCGGTATGACCGTAATCCCTTGAGCTCGCCGTGAAGAGGCTTGCCTTCTTCCATTGGCTTTAGAGAGATTTCCTGAAACGCATTTATGAAGCGCTGATAAAGCTTCTTATCAGACCGAAAGACCCTCTCGAGGTCCTTTTCCGCTTGCCGGCTCAGTTCGACTTTATACACCTTCTAATCTGCGCCGAAGCGCTTCCAGCGAGACAGTCTTGCCAGCGCGCGTCTCTTTCCAAGACTTGCGGAGTCGCTTGGCGGCAGTTTTATCCGAAAGCACCTCAATAGTCTCAAGTAGCCCTTCGTAGTCCTCGGGGCTGATGAGCATCATTACAGGCTGCCCGTGCCGAGTGACGATGTAGCGATCAAGCTTGGACTCAATGGAGTCCGCGACATGTGGGAGCTCAGGACGAAGTGCTTTGAGGGTAATGGTTCTAGTCATGCTTTAAGTATACACTGAGGGGTATACTTCCGCAAGGCCCGCACAAAGCCGTTCATTTTGCCGTTTTGCGAGTAGAGATGCCTAGCGAAGCTGTAGAACAATCCCCTTCTTAAAATCTTGAATCATGAATTCAGGGTCGAAACACCTGCCCCGAGGTCAAATCGTCGAGCCTAGGGCATCCTCGTGCGAAAAATATTCGTGCGATTCTTCATTTTTTCGCACTTTGACATTATTCTACAGCTTCAACACGCTCGCTTCGCGTGGCGTCAAATTTACTTAAGAACTTCGAATCCTTCCCGATAATATCCTGGATCTTAAGGACGACATACACCCGCAGACGCAGGGCAAGGTTGAACACTTCAACCGGACGCTCAAGGAGCGGGTCAACCTGTGGGTTCACGGCACGCTGGACGACTTGCGGGCGTCGATCGGCAAGACGAACGAGGAGTACAACGAGAGGCCGCATGAGGCGTTGAAGAATGTCTGCGCGAACGACGTGTACGCGGGCAGGAAGGACGAGGTGCTAGAGCGGCGGGCCAATGTGATAAGTCCATTGTACGACCCTGTCTCCGTCTGCATCGACCAATGACTGTTGCATTGAAAATCCTAGCCGTCTAACCACTTTCTGAGATGCGAGATTTTCGGGGATTATGAGCGCGAAAACCTTTTGCACAGAATTGCTTGATGTTGCCAATTTCAAAAGACATTCTACCGCCGCAGTTGCAATGCCGCGGCCTCTCTGGCTCTCGGCTACGCCGTAGCCAATCTCTACGCTACCATGAACTGGCGGGGCCTTGAACCCGCATCCGCCAAGAATTGAGTCGCGCGACCTTGGGACAATCAGGAACGGGATGCACCATAAGGCGGCTGCGCCGCCGTTTAGAAGGGCAAGTGAACGCTTCGCAACGCGGGACGGCGGCAGCGCCCCTTCGAGTGGCACTAAAGCGCCAAAATTAGCGGGCGCAGAATCCGCAATGCGCTGAAGATTTGGCAAGTCAATTTGTATGAGCTCGATCATTTTTGGGCGGTGAAAATCATACCTCTACGGTCGAACGCAGACGCTGACCGGCGGCGGCTATTAGAATTCTCCTCACCGGGCCGCCGACCGTTCAACAGGTGCCCGCAGCTCCGTTTGCCGTTGCCGTCATCTTTACTCCAGTGCTCATTCAAAACCGGTGCTTCGCGAGTGCTTCCGTTGAACGGCCGGGGACATAGGTGACACTTTAGACCGGGCACATGGGTAACACTTTCGTGGCCGTTCTCCGTATCATTTCATTCTTCAAATCTAGTTCTCC
>JAYTSX010000108.1:0-2157 GCA_043745445.1 Elusimicrobiota bacterium | reverse complement strand
GGCCCTTTTCGCTTCCGCGCCGATGAGCGCCTGGTCTCAGACCCAGTCCGCCGCCTCCCGCGCGGGCAGCGGCGCCGGCGTCCTCGGCTCCGTCGGTACGATGGGCAGCATGACCCCGAATATGTCGGCGGTGATGGCTCCGGTGGTGTTGTCAAATTTCTCCGTAAACTCCCCGGCGCTCGCGGCTCAGTCCGTCGCTCCGGCGGTTCAAGCGATGGCCGCCGCGCCGATCTTATCGGCGCAAGGGATGGCCGCTACGGCCATGCCTCTTGCCGTAGAGGCGCACCCGGTGATCGGTCTCATCAACGCTCTTCAGGCCAAAGGTATTGTGCTCCCCGAGACGATGGCGACGCGCGCCGATGCGGCGAAGCTGATCGCCGCCGCCCAGGCCATGCCCGAGGGCTCGGCCAAGCAGGACATGATCTCGATGGCCGCCGCCATCAACGCCGCGAACAGCTCGGGCTCGTCGGCCGAGCTGGGAAAAATCTGGGACGCCGAGAAGGCTCGTGCGGAAGCTCCCGAGGCGCCGGTTCAGGCTGGTGGCTGGCGCTCGGTCGTTTCACGCCTGCTCCCCGCTCCGCTCGCGAAGATGGTCGCCAAAAAGGCGCCTGAGGCCGCCCCCGCCGCTCCGGCCCAGCCCGCCAATCCCGAAGACTTCGCGGTTAAGATCGCGGACATGCACTACGCGCCCTCGACGACCCAGCTGCCGGCGAACAGCTCTGAAATCCCCATGTCGGACAAGCAGGTTGTGGGCCAGGACGGCGCGCTCAAGGCGATCAAGTTCGGCCTCCAGATGCCCGGCCGTCATTACAACCTCTTCGTCGCCGGCCCGGACGGCTCCGGCCGCGAGACGGCCCTGCGCCATATGCTTCCGGATATCGCCGCGAAGATGCCCACGCCCGCCGATCGCGTGGCCGTGACGAATTTCAAGGACAAGGAAAACCCGCTCGTTCTCGAGCTCTCGACAGGCCGCGGCCCGGCGTTTGTGAAGGGTGTGCGTAAGTTCGTGGCGACGCTCAAGGCCGTTTTGCCCGAGCAGCTTGAGTCCGGCCAGATCGGGGAGGCAAAGAAGCGGGTCATCGCGCAGATCCAGGAAGCCGCCGCGCAGCGCGAGAAAGCTTTCCAGGCCGAGGTCAAGACGATCACGCTTGCCGGCGGCGTCTTCTCCGTCGAGTTCTTTGCCAAGTCCTCCGGAAACGGTCGCATGATGATCGGCCTGAAGCTGATGCGCAACGGCCAGGCCGTTGATCCCGCGTCCGTTGCCGCGGACATCGCCGCCGGCGCCTACACTCAGGCTCAATTCGACGCGGCCGAAATGGAGCGCGATCAGAAGTTCCCCGCCGTGATGGACAAGTTTAAGGCCATGATGGAGCAGAATAACAAGGAGATGGAAGCCGCCCAGGAGCAGATTGGCCAGCTCGAGTCGCAGGCGGTCGCGTCCGTCATCTCCCAGGTCGGCCAGCCGCTGATGGCGGCGGTCATGCCCGAGACCAAGGCTTCCCCCGAGATGTCCGCGCTTCAGACGAAGATCGAGGCGTGGTCCGCCGACTTCGAGAAGCGCGTTTCCGCCGTCAACATCGACGGCTTCGGAATCGCCTTCGTTCAGAACGGCAATAAGCTGGTGGTCGCCTTCACGCACAACGGCGAGGGCCTTGATAAGTCCAAGGTGGAAGCGCTCATGAAGTCCGGCCTGACCCCGGCGCGCTTCTCCGAAATCCAGGCCCAGCTCAAGGCCGTCGTTGAACCCCTGCTCAACGAGTTCAAGGCGAAGAACCAGGAGTTCGGCATGGCGCAGCAGGCCCTGGCCAAGAGCCAGCCGAAGTCCTCCCCGACGCCGGAGCAACTCAAGGCGGCGGCGTACGTGCAGATGCTTCTCCAGTTCTCCGTCGCCAATCATCAGATCTTCATGGGTCATATCAACTCTTCGTCCGATGAGGATGGAGGGGGAATCAAGGACGCCCCCGGCCAGAAGCCGATGGACGCCCAGGATTTCTTCGAGGCCAGCGTCCTCTCCAGCAACGGCGGCAAGACAGGCGCCCCGGTGGTCTGGGTCAAGAATCCGACGCTCGACAAGGTTTTCGGCAAGGCCGATGACAACCGCCGCACGATGCTGATTCAGGGCGTGGGCCTGGTCAAAGGCGGCGCTCCGGGCGGTCC
>JAYTSX010000107.1:0-7900 GCA_043745445.1 Elusimicrobiota bacterium | reverse complement strand
TCGTCGTCGGGCTGATGGTTCCGGACATGCACAACCTCTTCGGCCTGGTGCCTCAGCAGGTGCTGTTCCAGCGCTGGATCTGGCAGCCGATCACCTATCTTTTCCTCCACGGGAACATCTGGCATCTCGTCTTCAACCTGTTCGCGCTGTGGATGTTCGGCATGCCCGTCGAATCGCAGTGGGGGGAGCGGGACTTCTTGAAGTATTACTTCCTGTGCGGCTTCGGCGCGGCCGCCGCGCACCTGGCGATGGCGCCGCACTCCACGATCCCGGTGATCGGCGCCTCGGGTTCCGTGTACGGCCTGCTCGTGGCCTTCGCGATGCTGTACCCCGACGCCGTCGTCTATCTCTACTTTCTAATCCCGATCAAGGCCGCCCACATGGCGATCCTGTTCGGCCTCATCGAATTCTTCGCCGGTGCCACTGGCTCCACGCCCGGCGTCGCACGCTTCGCCCATCTCGGCGGCATGCTCACCGGCTATTTCTACATCCGCTGGTGGTGGGCGGCGAAGATCCAGCTCAAGGCCTTGTGGCGGCGCGCGTCGAGCGCCGAGCCCGAGGACGACGAGCGCGTTCCCCTGCCGCTTCCCCGGCGCGCGGTGAAGCCGAAGGCGCCCGCCCATGATTCCGATATGGCCGAGGTGGACCGCATTCTCGATAAAATTTTGTCGGACGGGCTTGAGTCGCTGACGGACGACGAGCGCGGAGTCATGCACCGTTACTCCGAGAGGAACAAGCCTTCGTGAAACCGCGCCGCTTCGTGGTGGGACTGACGGGCGGCATCGGATCGGGAAAATCGACGGCATTAAAAAGATTTGAAGATCTGGGAGCGGCGACGGTCAGTTTGGATCAAATCGCCAAAGAGCAGGCCAAACCGGGTCGCGACGGCTATAAGGCTATCGTGAAGGATTTTGGGACATGCATCTTGAAAGCCGACGGCACGATCGACCGCGCGCTCCTCGGACGGGTGATCTTCAGCGACCGGCGCGCGAAATCGGGCCTGGAGCGAGCCACCCACCCGTTGATTTTGAAAGAAATGAAGCGGCTCGTGAGTAAATTATCAGGCGTGGTCATCGTGGATGTGCCCCTTTTGTTCGAAAAGAAATTGGAAAAAAACTTTGACGCGACGATCTTGATCGCGTGCAAGCCGGGAAAGCAGATTAAACGGATCGTGAGCCGAGATGGTCTGGGACTCAAGGAAGCACGGCTGCGCATGAAAGCTCAATTGCCCTTGGATCAGAAACGGAAACTGGCCGACGTCACGATCAACAACGACGGCGATGTTAAACATCTTTGCCGACACATCAACGAATATTACCTAGGTCTCACGTTACTTCACCGAGGAACGCCGAATGGAAACCACGACTAAGCCTATGCCTGAAACTCCGAAGCTCCCCGCGACCCCCGCGCCGGTCCCGACGGTCGCCGCCGCCGCCGCGCTCAAGCCGCTCGAGACGGCCGAAATGGCCAAAAAGACCATGGCCGAGCTGAATGCGATCGCCAAGGAGCTGAAACTCGAGGGCCTCAGCGGCCTGAAAAAGCAGGAGCTCATCGCTAAGATCGTCGAGGGCCAGCTCAAGGCCAACGGCATGATTTACGACGAGGGCGTCCTCGAAATCTTGCCCGACGGCTTCGGCTTCCTGCGCTCGCCCGACTATTCCTACCTGCCCGGCCCGGACGACATTTACATGTCGCCCTCCCAGATCAAGAAGTTCGGCTTGCGCCGATGCGACACCGTCGCCGGCTTCGTGCGCCCGCCCAAGGACGGGGAGCGCTTTTTCGCCTTGCTGCAGGTTAAGAAGATCAACGGCATCGACGCCGAGACGATCAAGGACCGCCCGCTGTTCGACAATCTCACGCCGCTCCATCCGGACGCGAAGTACACGCTCGAGACGACGCGCGAGGAGATCATCGGCCGCCTGCTCGACCTGATCTGTCCGATCGGCAAGGGCCAGCGCGGTCTGATCGTCGCGCCCCCCAAGACCGGCAAGACCACAATCCTCTGCAAGATCGCCAACGCGATCGCCAAGAACCACCCTGAGACGGTCATTCTCGTCCTCTTGATCGACGAGCGCCCGGAAGAAGTCACCGAGTGCAAGCGCACGATCAAGGGCGAGGTCCTCGCCTCCACCTTCGACGAGCCCGCCGAGCGCCATGTCCAGGTCGCCGAGATGGTCCTCGAAAAGGCCAAACGCATGGTCGAGCTCGGCAAGGATGTCGTGATCCTGCTTGACTCCATCACGCGCCTGGCGCGCGCCTACAACACCTGCACGCCGTCGTCGGGACGCGTGCTCTCCGGCGGCCTTGAAGCCACCTCCCTGCAGCGCCCGAAGCGCTTCCTCGGCGCGGCGCGCAATGTCGAAGAGGGCGGCTCGCTCACCATCCTGGCGACGGCCTTGATCGACACCGGCTCGCGCATGGACGAAGTCATCTTCGAAGAGTTCAAAGGCACGGGCAACTCCGAGGCCTACCTCGATCGCAGCCTCGCCGACCGCCGCATGTTCCCGGCCATCGAGATCAACCGCACGGGTACGAGAAAAGAAGAATTGCTCATGACCGAGGATGAATTAAATAAGATCTGGATCTTGAGAAAAGTGCTCGCGCCGCTGGCTTCTGTCCAGGCGATGGACCTCCTTCGCGAGAAGATTCTGGGCACTAAATCCAACAAAGAGTTCCTGAAGTCGATGGAGCTTTCCAATATGGTCGGCTGATGAGGGGGCTGCTCCTCCTGCTGGCCTTGGGCGCGCCCGCCCGGGCCGCCGTCATCACTTCTGGCTCCGCGCAGGCCGTCGCCTTCGAGCGCTTCTCCGTGCTCACGCCGCCGGGACCTGATGAGGCCAACCCTGAGGTCCTGGCGAAGTCCCGCCGCCTGCTGTACGGCGAGCACCGCGTGCGCAAGGGCGAGCCCTGGGTCGGCAATGTCGCCAAGAGCTATGGCTCGAACCTGGCCTCCTTCCAGGCCACCAATAACAACGAGTTCGTGCTGATGTACCCCGGCATGCGCATGACCGTGTACAATGGCGACGGCCAGCTATACGAGGTGCGCAAGGACTCGGAGACGCTCGACGCAATCGTGGCGAAGTTAAAGTCCGGCGCTGACGAGCGCCGTAAGTACAAGGAGATCGTCGTCAAGGCGAACAACTTCTCCGGCGTCGCTTTGCTCGAGCCCTTCAGCTTCGAGCGCGGCGACCGCATCCTCCTGCCCGGCATCCGGATCAACTTCGACACCTATCGCTTCCCTTTCGAGTCGCAGGCCACCCCGCGCATCTCCTCGCGCTTCGGCTCGCGCTACCACCCGGTGCTCAAGCGCCGCCGCATGCACGACGGCCTCGACATCCCCAAGCCCTACGGCACGCCCGTGTACCCGGCGCGCTCCGGTCGCGTGATCGACGCCGGCTGGAACGAGGGCTACGGGCAGGTCGTCAACATCAAGCACAACAACGGTGAGACGACCCGCTACGGCCATCTGTCGAAGATCTTGGTCAGAGTCGGGGACATGGTCCAGCGCGGCAAGACGATGATCGGCCGCGTCGGATCGACCGGCATCTCAACGGGCCCTCATCTTCACTTCGAGGTGCGCGACAAGAACGGCAAGGCCGTCAACCCGACGACCAAGATCGGCAAGCGCTGATGAAGCTCGCGGTGCGCGAAGCCGGCGACCCGAAAGGTCTTACTGTCGTCCTGCTCCACGCCTTCCCGATGTCCGGCGCCATGTGGGAGCCCCAGCTTGAAGCTCTCAAATCTTTCCGCGTCCTGATCCCCGACCTGCGCGGCTTCGGGGGAACACCCTTGGCCGCGCCGTGGCTCATTGAGCATGCCGCCGCGGATGTCCTTGAATCCTTTGAGGGCAAGGCCGTTTTCGTGGGCCTCTCCATGGGCGGCTATATCGCGCTGCAAATCGCCGCCGCCGCTCCCGAGCGCCTTGCCGGCCTCGTCCTGTGCGATACCCGCGCCGAGCCCGACGCCAACGAGAACAAGCTAAAGCGCGCCGCCGCCATCGACTTCGTGCGCAAGAACGGGGTCGAGGCGTTCCTCGGTCCGTTCCTCAAAGACGCCGTCGCCAATCCGAAGACCTTGGACTTCCTCAAGGGCGTCGCCGTGAAGTCGTCGCCCGAGGCCGTCATGGCCGCCCTCGCCGCCTTGGCCGCCCGCCCCGACGCCGTGCCCGGGCTCTCCAAGATCACGATCCCGACCGCGGTGATCGTGGGCGCTCAGGATAAGATCACGCCTCTGCCGCTGTCCGAAGCGATGCGCTCCCGCATCCCCGGCGCCGAGCTCCACATTATCCCGGACGCGGGGCACTTCTCCAACGCCGAGAACCCGTCCGCGTTCAACGAACGGCTCGTCTCCTTCCTGAATCGTCTTTAGGATCAATCGGAAACGGCCGCGCGACGAAGTTATTCCCAATATTCCCACCGGTGAATTTTGGGGATAACATCGGGCCTCGCCTATGCCGCCCTGCGCTTCATGTCGGGTTGGATGTTCGCCTTCCACGGCGCGCAAAAGCTGTTCGGCATCTTCGCGCCCGCGCAGATGCCTCCGATGACCGTCGGGTCCCAGATGTGGTTTGGCGGGGTCATTGAACTGGTCTGCGGACTGATGATCGCTCTCGGCTTTCTGGCGAGCGGAACGATGGCCGTCGCTTATACGCAATTCCATTGGAAATTAAAGCTCAATTCAAACTTCTTTCCGGGGGTCAACCAGGGTGAGCTCGCGGTCGTCTACTGCTTCGTTTTTTTCTTGATCGCCTGCCAAGGCGGGGGACAGTACCGCCTCGGCCGCAAGGATTAGGCTGTCCGTCGACGGGAATATTTGCTATACTGACCGGACCATGAAGAAGAACTTACACCCTCTCTATCGCACCGTCGTGTTCCAGGATGTCTCGGCCAACAAAGGCTTCCTGACCCGCTCGGCCGTCATCGCCAAGGACACCGTCGTCTGGGAAGACGGCAAGACCTACCCGATGGTGAAGCTCGACATCTCCGCTCTCTCTCACCCGTTCTACACGGGCCAGCAGAAGGTCATGGACACCGCCGGCCGCATCGACCGCTTCAAGAAGCGCTTCGTGTCGTCCGAAGGCAAGACGGTCGCCCGCAAGGTCGCGAAGACGCAGACCAAGCGCCTCGTCCACGTCGGCCATACGGCCAAGCGCGAGCAGGTTCTTTCCACCGCCGTGAAGAAGGAAGACAAGGACGCGAAGAAGCCGGCCGCACCGAAGAAGGACAAGCCCGCCAAGAAGGACTAGCGGTCTCGCTCCAAAACGGGCCCCGGCCAAAATTGGCCGGGGTCCGCTTTTTTTACCATGGACCCCAAAATTGCCAAACTGGACAACGACTACCGCGAGCTTGAAGGCAAGCTCGCGGCGGGAGGCTTGTCCGCCGTCGAGCTTAAGGAGTTGGCCGTGCGCCACTCCCAGTTGGCGCCGATGATGGCCAGGGTGCGCGAGCTGCTGCGAGTCGAGGGCGAGCTCGAGGGCCTCAAGGCGATGGAGAGCGATCCGGACATGATGGCCATGGCCGCCGAGGAGCGCCTGCAGTTGACGGAGCGCTGGAACGCGTTATCATCTGATATCGCGGCGGACTTGCTGCCCAAGGATCCCAACGACGTCAAGAACTGCTATCTCGAGCTTCGTGCCGGCGCGGGCGGGGACGAGGCGGGATTATTCGCCGGAGAGCTTCTCCGTGGGTACATGCGCTTCTGTGAGACGAAGGGCTGGAGGGTCGAGACCCATGACCTATCCACGAACGGCAAAGGCGTCAAATCGGCCGTCATTTTCGTCTCCGGAAAAGAAGTTTTTTCCTGGTTGCGGTACGAGGGCGGCGTGCACCGGGTTCAGCGCGTGCCGGCCACAGAAGCCGCGGGACGCATCCACACCTCGACCGTGACGGTCGCCGTCATGCCCGAAGTCGAGGAGTCCGCTGAGATCGTCATTCGTCCGGACGAGTTGAAGGTGGACACCTACCGCGCCGGCGGCGCCGGCGGTCAGAACGTGAACAAGGTCGAGACGGCGGTGCGCATCACCCATCTTCCCTCAGGATTTATCGTCGAGTGCCAAGAAGAGCGCTCTCAGGGCCGCAACCGCGAACGCGCTATGAAGCGCCTGTACGCGATGCTCGCCGATGCCGAGCGCATCAAGGCCGCCGCGTCCAACGCGTCCGCGCGCAAGTCTCAGGTCGGCACCGGCGACCGCTCGGAGAAAATCCGCACTTACAATTTCCCGCAGTCGCGCGTCACCGATCACCGCCTCGAGCGTTCCTGGCACAACCTCGCCTCAATCATGGAAGGCGACATGGGCCAGGTGTTTGAGGCTTTGCGCGATGAGCAGCGGCGACTTCTGATGGCGGAATCGAAATGACCGTCACGGAGTGGCTGAAGAAGGCCGAGGCCTATCTTAATGATCGTGAAGTGCCTGAGTCGAAGGCCAGCGCGGAGTTCCTGATGGCCGAGATGCTCGGCGTTGGGCGACTCACCGCGGTGACGCAAGGCTCGCGCGAGTTGACGGTCAAGGAGACGCACCAGTACTGGGATTGGATCAAGTGGCGGGGCAAGCGCTTCCCGATCGCATACATTCTGGGCCACCAGCCGTTTCTCGGCATCAAGATTGATGTGACGCGCGACTCCCTCGTGCCGCGCCCGGAGACCGAGGAACTCGTCATCGAGTGCGAGCGCCTGGTTAAGCTCTCAAAGGCCGCCGCGCCCAAGATCTTGGAGATCGGCACCGGTACCGGCTGTATCGCCATCGCCCTGGCCCAGCTCCTGCCCTCGGCGACCATCTTCGCGACCGACCTCTCCAAGTCGGCGCTCGACCTCGCCCAGAAAAACGCGATCGCGCACCATGTCGGCAACCGCATACGTTTCGTGCGCGAAGACTTGTTTTCTGACAAGCAGGGTCTCCGGGGCTGGGCCGATCTCATGGTCACGAACCCGCCCTATATCCCGACGAAGGACCTGGACGGCCTCGAGCCCGAGGTTCTCAAGGAGCCCCGCATGGCTCTCGACGGCGGCAAGGACGGCCTCGACGCGATCCGCGCGATCACCGCGATGGCCCCGAAGATGCTCAAGCCAGACGGCATCCTCGCGATGGAAATCGGCGCCAAGCAGGGCGCCGCCGTATCCAAGCTGTTCGCCGCGGCGGGGCTTCAGGGCGTGCACATCAAGAAGGACGCCCAGGGCTTCGACCGCTTCGCGATCGGCTCCTTGCCCGCCTGACTGGGCGGGTGCCCGTCGGTTCGTTCTTTTAAAGCAACGGGCAGCATGATAGCTGCGATTAATCGCGCCGCCAATGTCTCCCGATGCTTTAAAAGAACAAACCGGAAAGAGGTTGGTCCGGCGCCCGGCCCGGCGTAAGTCCCGAGTGAGAAAAATGGTAAATTCACATCCCCATGGATAAGCTCGTCATCGAGGGCGGAAAACCGCTGAGCGGGACCATCAAGGTGAGCGGCGCGAAGAACGCGGCCCTCCCGATCCTGATTGCGACCTTGCTGACCGATGAGGCCTGCGTCATCGAGAATGTGCCTTCGACCTTGCGTGATCTGCGCACGACCTTCCGGCTACTGGAAAGCCTCGGCAAAAAGGTCGTCGTGGAGGGCTCGACCGTGCGCGTGCTGTCGACCGGCTCGCTCAAGACCCAGGCGCCGTACGAGATCGTCAAGCAGATGCGCGCCTCGGTGCTGGCCGCCGGCCCGTTGCTCGCGCGCTTCGGCCTCGTGCGCGTGCCGATTCCCGGCGGCTGCGCCATCGGCCTGCGACCGATCGACATCCACCTTAAGGGCTTTGAGGCCATGGGGGCGCGGCGCATCGCCGATCAGGGCGACATCATCATGTCGGCTCCGAAGCTGAATGCTGTGACGATCAGGCTGCGGTTTCCGAGCGTCGGCGCCACTCAAAACTTGATGATGGC
>JAYTSX010000106.1:0-2164 GCA_043745445.1 Elusimicrobiota bacterium | reverse complement strand
AGACGGCGCTTAAGACCGCCTTCCCCGAATCGAAAGTCACACGGGTGCCTCAGGGCATCGAAGGCACGGAAGCCGTTCCCGCGCTTCCCATAGCGCCTATAGTCGGCATGATCGCGCGCTTTGATAAGGTCAAGGGCCACGAAATCCTTATCGACGCGATCGCGCGCCTCAAGACGAAAATACCGGGCCTGCGCGTGCGCTGCGCCGGCGATGGACGCCTGCTTGAGCGCCTACGCTGGCAGCTCAAGCCCGCGGGGCTCGAGGGTATCGTTGAGTTTCCCGGTCGCGTCGATGATAAGGCGGCGTTCATGGCCGCGTGCCGCATCGGAGTGGTTCCATCCCTAGGATCGGAAGCCGTCTCAAGAGCCGCGCTCGAATGGATGGCTTTGGGCCGCCCGGTGATCGCGTCGAGGGTGGGCGGCCTCCCCGACCTTGTCAAAGACGGCGTCACCGGCGTGCTCGTGCCTCCTGGTGACTCGCCAGCGCTCGCCGCGGCGCTCTCCACACTACTCCTTGATGCGACATTGACCGAGAGTCTCGCCCGCGCGGGGCGCGAAAGCTGGGAGCGGGAGTTCGGTCTAAACGTTTTTTATGAAGCGACGCAACATGTTTACGATGAAGCCACGGCCCATCTACCATCTTGACGGCGAGCCGGGCCTGCGCGGCGGGGAGCGCCAGCTCCTGTATCTCGCGGCGGCCCTTCGCGCCCGCTCTCGTCTAAATGTCATCTGCGCCCGGGCCGGCGGCGAGCTTGAGGCCGAGGCGCGCCGTCAGGGGTTTGCGACGATGGCGCTGTCCGGCGTCCCGCTTATCTTAAAGGCCCGCTCCGAAGGCGCGGTGATCCATGCCCACACCGGTCATGCCGCGGCCACCGCCGCTTGGGCGTCCTGGGCGGGAGTGCCTGTCGTGTCGCACCGGCGCGTTGACTTCCCCGTGAGCGGCCTCAGCGCGCGTTTTAAATACGGCGCCGCGGGCAAGGTCGTCTGTGTGTCCGCGGCGATCGCGAAGATCATGACAAAGGCCGGCACGCCCGAGACTCAGATCGCCGTCGTGCCGGACGGCTTGCCCGTGACTGCTGAAGAGAGCAAGTGGGCCGCCGTGGACCCCGGGCGCTTCGCGCCACCGTCGCAGGGAGAACGAAAGTCGTTCCGGCTTGCGCTGGCCACGGAATTCAATTTTTCCGAGGACACGGTGCTGATCGGAAATCTCGCGGCCCTGGTACCGCATAAAGATCACGAAACTTTGCTCGCTGCCGCGGTCGTTGTACTGCTCCAGCGGCCGAAGGTCAAGTTCCTGATCGCTGGCCGCGGCCCCGAGGAATCGAGCTTGTTCGAAAGCATTAAGCGCATGGGGCTCTTGGGCAAGGTGATTTTACTTGGGCATCGCGCCGACCCGATTCCGGTGCTCAAGGCGCTGGACGTTTATGTGCAGTCGTCGTGGGGCGAGGGCATGGGCTCCGTGCTCATTGAGGCCGCCGCCTGCGGAGTGCCGATTTGCGCGACCACCGCCGGAGGCATTCCCGAGGTCGTCGATGAGGGCGCGACGGGACTTCTCGTGCCGCCCCGCAATCCGGAGGCGCTCGCGGGGATCATCATGCGAATGATCGACGATCCGTCCATTCGCAGGTCGTACGCGTCCGCAGGCCGCGAAAATCTGGGCCGTTTTGGTTTAACGCGCATGGCCAATGACATGGAGAAGATATACGATGGCCTCTCTTAGCGCGATCCTCATCGCGAAAAACGAAGAGCGAGATCTCCCCGGCTGCCTGGAATCCCTCAAGGGTCTCGCCGATGAGATCATTCTCATTGTTTCCGACGACACGACCGACCGAACGGAAGAGATCGCCAAGGCGGCCGGCGCGACAGTGACCCGCCGCAAGTTCGACAACTACGCTCTTCAACGGCAGGCCTCTCTGGACGCCGCGACGAACGAATGGTGCTTGTGGATCGATCCCGACGAGCGTGTGACGCCGGAGTTAAAGGCGGCTATCCTGAAGGAAATCGCCGACAAAAAAGGTTCGGCCTACGACATTCGTTTCGAGATTCATTTCCTGGGGAAGACGATGTATTGGGGCGGTCTGGGTGGCGAATCCCACGTCCGCTTGTTCGCACGCAACAGCGCGAAATTCACCGGCGGCGATTTGCACGAGAGCCTCGTGATCGCC
>JAYTSX010000105.1:0-7938 GCA_043745445.1 Elusimicrobiota bacterium | reverse complement strand
ATGCGCTGTTCATCGGCGCTAACACGCGCGAGGCGGTCGGAGCTGGGCTCGCGGATTACACGCCCTGCTTTCTTCACGAAGTCCCGGGACTTTTCCGTTCGGGGCATATTCCGCTCGATGTGGCACTCGTCCAAGTCGCCCCGCCTCGCGGCGGGGTCTGCTCCTTGGGCGTGTCCGTGGATGTGGTCAAGGCCGCGGTCGAATCGGCGGCTTACGTCGTGGCACTCGTCAATCCGAATATGCCGTGGACCGAAGGCGACTCGACGGTCCCGGTCGCGGATATCGACGCGTTCGTCTCAGGCGGCGGCCCGATAGCGGAGCTTCCGGCACGCGAAGCAACGGCCGAGGCGCTGTGGATCGGGCGGTACGTTTGCGAGCTTGTCGAGGATGGCTCGACTATTCAGGTCGGCATCGGGGCGGTCCCCGACGCCGTGCTCGCAGCACTCGCGGGCAAGAAGGACCTCGGCGTCCATTCGGAAATGATCTCCGATGGGGTGCTCGACCTCGTGAACGCCGGCGTCATCACGGGAAGGGCGAAGAGTCTCCATCCCGGGCAGGTCGTGACATCTTTCTGCATGGGCAGCGCCAAACTCTATAAGGCCGTGAAGGACAATCCGAAGTTCCTGTTCCACCCGAGCGACTATGTTAATAATCCCGCCGTGATCGCGAGCAATCAGCGGATGGTCTCGATCAACTCGGCCCTGCTTGTGGACCTGACCGGTCAGGTCGCCGCCGACTCGATCGGGGGACGGCTGTACAGCGGCGTCGGTGGCCAGGTGGATTTCGTGCGGGGGGCGACGGCCTCGCGCGGCGGCAAGTCCATCATCGTGCTGCCCTCGACGGCGAAAGGGGGAACCGTCTCTCGGATCACCTGCGCGCTCGCTCCGGGCACGGGAGTCGTCACGACGCGCGCCGACATCGACTATGTCGTCACCGAGTATGGCATCGCCAGCCTTAAGGCCAAGACCATTCGTCAGCGCGCCGTCTCCTTAATCCAAATCGCCCACCCGCGCTTTCGCGCGGCGTTAGCTTCAGATGCGGAGAAGGCGGGTTTGCTCGACGCGGGCCACATCCTGCCGCCTCCCGTCGGCCACTACCCGATTGAACTGCAATCGCGCCGGCGGGTCGGTCAACTCGACTTGGTGCTGCGCCCGTTGTCGCCCGCCGACGAGCGCGCGATGAAGGACCTCTTCTATGCGCAGTCGGAGGAGACGACCGCCCTTCGCTTCGGCATGCCCCTCTCGCGCCTGTCGGAGGCGCAATTCCAAGAACTTGTGGCCATCGACTTCAGAACATCGATGGCCCTCGGTGCATTTTTATGCGAGGGGCGACGACGACGCCTCGTGGGAGTCGCGCGTTACCACGCCCGCGCGGAAGAAACTGAGGGCGAGTTGAGCGTCGCGGTGCGCGACGACTTCCAACGGAAGGGCGTAGGGAGCGCCTTGGTTCGCGCGTTGGCTGAGATCGGCGTCGCGCGAGGTTTGGAGACTTTCCGCTGCGAGGAGCGCGGGGCTGGAATTGTACGCCTCCTGAAAGCAAGCTTTTCCGAGGTGCGTGAGCGCGCCGCCGCCGGCGGGGCGCGGCGCTCGTGGGTTCGCCTTGCGGATCGATTCTCCGATGGGATTTAGGGATTGGCCGTTCTGTTGCCTAGTCTAATAATCGTGATGTCGCGTAAGACCTTCAGCGTCCTGCTGGCTGTGGCCCTGTCCCTCTCTTGGGCCGCGCCCGTCTTCGCCCGCCCCCAGGCTGCGAGCCACGCCTGCTGCATGGGAGGGACGAAGCCTGCGAAGCATCACTCCGGCGTGCCTGCGTGTTGCCGCCCGTCCGAGGGCCTGCCGCCCGTCGTCGCCGCCGCTCCGAGCGCTCCCGCGCCCGCGCTCCTGACTTCCGTCGTCATCGCCGCCGAGCCCGAAACGGTTTCCTGGCTCGCGCCGTCGCGCCTCGTCGCCGCTTCGCCGCAGGCGCCTCCCGGGACGCATTCCGGGCTGTCGCCTCCCGCCTACGGACTGTAAGGTCCGCCGCTCGCCCGCGTCCCGGGCGACGCCGTCCGATACCGTTCCGGAGGAATCGTGTTACATACTATCGTCGTGCTGTCGCTGTTCGCCGTTGCGTCTCCCGCCCAGACCGTTTCGTCGGGCTCCCTGACGCTCGTCTCGGCGCTGGCCGCGGCCCGCGCCTCCAATCCCGAGCTCCGAGCCGCTTTTCAGCGTTGGGAGGCGGCGCGCAGGCGCGTCATCTCCGCTGCGACGCTCGACAAGCCGCGCCTCGACATCGAGCGGATGTACGCGCCATCGGGCAAGACTCCGCTGAACGGCGCGGACGAGAAAGCGCTGTCGATCACGCAGGAGTTCCCGTTCCCGACGACTTTGTACCTGCGCGGAAGCCGCGCGGCGCAGGCGGCGCGGGTCGAGGAGCAGACCTACCGAGCCAAGGTGAGGGAGGTGCTAGCCCGGACGCGCTCCGCCTACGCGGACCTGTATCTATCCGTGAAGAGCCGGGTGCTGCTCGACGAGAACATCGAGCTCATGCGGCGCTTCTCCAAGGTGGCCGAGTCAAAGTTCGCGGCGGGCACGGCCGCCCAGTCCGACGCGCTGAAGGCGCAGGTCGAGCTCACGAAGATGCTCAACATGGGCCTGATCGTCGACGAGGAGCGCGAGCTCGCGAGCTCGATGCTGAACGCGCTGATGGGGCGCCCGGCGGGCGACGCGCTGCCCGCGCCGGCGGACCTCGCCCCGGCCGCCCTCGAGAAATCCCTACAGGAGCTCGAGGCGATCGCCTTCTCCCGCCGCCCGGAGCTGCGGGCGGCGGTTCTGACGGCCGAGCTGTCGGGAACGTCTTTGGCGCTCGCCAAATCCGAGTTCCTGCCCGACATTATGGTGTCTTACCGCCGCCGCAACGACCCGATGCGCGGCCGTACGAGCGACGCCGTCCTGGGGCTGTCCATCCCTTTATGGTTCTGGAAGCCGGCGGCGATGGTCGCCGAGGCCTCGGCGGAGAAGAGGATGGCCGAAGCCGAGCTCGAGGCGGCGAAGCTCATGACCGCCTCCGATGTGCGCTCGGCGTTCACGCGGGCGCGCACGGCGCGGCGGCTCGCCGACAGTTACCGCACGAGCCTCCTGCCGCAGGCGGAGTCGGCACTGACGGTATCGGAGGCGAGCTACCGGGCCGGCAAGACGGGATTCCTGGACTTGCTGGACGCTCAGCGTTCGCTGCTGAGCTTCAAGCTCGAGTATTACCAATATTTGGCCGGGTACGAGCAGCGCGCCGCGGAGCTCGAGCGCGTGATCGGAGAGGAGCTGTGAACTCTATGAACAAGAAAATCGTTTTGATCGCGGGCCTCCTCGTTTTGGCCGGAGGCGCCGCCGGATATTGGGCCTACCGCCGCAGCCATGCGCCGCAGGCCGCCGTTCAGACGGCCGGCTACCACTGCCCGATGCACCCGAGCTACAAATCGCACAAGCCCGGAGACTGCCCCATCTGCGGCATGACGCTCGTCCCCGACGAGAACGCGGCGCAGCCGTCGTCGCTCGCCGCCGACGTCACCGGCAAGAAGATCTGCATCCTTCACAAATGCACGATGGCCAACTGCAGGATGGAGCTGACGATGAAGCCCGGCGAAACGGTCACCTGCCCCGTCTGCGGCACGCACACGGCACCCGCCGCGGATAAGCTCGGCAAGCCCCTGTACTGGCGCAATCCCATGAACCCGTCCGCGACCTCGCCTGTGCCGATGAAGGACTCGATGGGGATGGACTACATCCCGGTCTACGCCGAGGAGACGTCCTCGAGCGCCGTCGCGGGGCAGGCGTCGATGGTCATTTCGGAGGAGAAGCGCCGTCTCATCGGCATGAAGTCCGAGACCGTCGCCAGGCGCCGCCTCAAGTTCACGATCCGCGCCTCCGGCACCGTCGCCTCCGATCCCGAACTCTACAACGCGATCGCCGAGCATCACAGCGCCATGGTCGCGCGCGAGAAGGTCAAGGACAGCCCCTGGCCCGACGTGCACGAGCGCGCCGAGGCGCTGCTCAAGGCGTCCGTGCTGCGCCTGCGCCAGCTCGGGCTGACCGAGGAGCAGATCAGGTCCTTCACGGGCAAGGAGGCGATGCCGGAGAACCTCCTGCTCGCAGGCTCGGGCGGCTCCGTCTGGGTCTACGCCCAGATCTACGAGTATGAGATCGCCGCCGTCAAGCCCGGCCTCGAGGCGGAGATTACGACCAACGCCTATCCCGGCCGGACGTTCCGCGGTACGGTGCGCTCGATCGCTCCGAACATCTCGCCCGAGACGCGCTCCCTGCGCGTGCGCGTCGAGGTCCCGAACCCGCAGAACCTGCTCAAGCTCGAGATGTTCGTCAACGCCGCAATCAAGGTCGACCTCGGCATGAAGCTGGCACTTCCCGAGGCGGCCCTGCTCGACAGCGGCGAGCGCAAGCTCGCCTTCGTCGAGCTCGGCGAAGGGCGCATCGAGCCGCGGGAGGTCCGCGTCGGCGCCGTCGCCGACGGCTACTACGAGCTGCTGTCCGGCGTGAAGGAGGGCGAGAAGATCGTCACGACGGCCAACTTCCTCATCGACTCCGAGTCGAGACTCAAGGGCGCCGTCCCTGGGAGCAAATGAGCCATGGTTGAAAAACTGATCGCCTGGTCGGCTCGCAACAAGTTCCTCGTGATCGCGCTCGTCGTCGTCGCCGTCGCGGGCGCGGTCTACTGCATGAAGAACTCCCGGCTCGACGCCATCCCGGACCTGTCGGACACCCAGGTGATCATCTACTCGCGTTGGGACCGCTCGCCGGACATCCTCGAGGACCAGGTGACATACCCGATCGTGACGGCTTTGCTCGGCGCGCCGGGAGTCAAGGCCGTCCGCGGCTTCTCCGATTTCGGCTATTCCTACGTCTATGTCATCTTCCAGGACGGGACCGACGTCTATTGGGCGAGGAGCCGCACGCTCGAATACCTCAGCAAGATCCTGCCCCAACTGCCGGAGGGGGTGCGCACGGAACTCGGACCCGATGCCACGGGCGTGGGCTGGGTGTACCAGTACGCGCTCGTCGACAAGACCGGAAAGCACAGCTTGGCGGACTTGCGCGGCTACCAGGACTGGTATCTGCGCTACTACCTGCAGTCCGTTCCCGGCGTGGCGGAGGTGGCCTCGATCGGCGGCTTCCAGAAGCAGTATCAGGTCAACATCGATCCGAACGCGCTCGTCGCCTACAAGGTCCCGATCATGAAGGTCGTCGAAGCCATCCGCGACGGCAACAACGACGTCGGCGGGCGCCTGCTCGAGCTCTCGGGCAAGGAGTACATGGTTCGCGGCCGCGGCTATCTCAAGTCCGTCGCGGACATCGAGAACATCGTCGTCGGGCGCGACATGAAGGGAACGCCCATTCTGGTGCGCAGCCTCGGCCGCGTGGAGATAGGGCCCGACATCCGGCGGGGCGTCGCCGACCTCGACGGGGAGGGGGACGCCGTGGGCGGCGTCGTCGTCATGCGCTACGGCGAGAACGCCCTGCACGTCATCGAGCGCGTCAAGAAGAGGCTCGAGGAGATCAAGCCGTCGCTGCCGGCGGGCGTCGAGGTGGTGACGACCTACGACCGCTCGAGCCTGATTTTGCGCGCGATCTCCACGCTCAAGGATGAGCTCGCCCTCGAGCTCGTCATCGTGAGCCTGGTCATCCTTGTCTTCCTGTGGCACATCCCGACGGCCGTCATCCCGATTGTCACGATACCCGTGGCCGTCGTGCTCACCTTCATCCCGATGTACTTCATGGGCCTGACGGCCAACATCATGTCGCTCTCGGGCATCGCGATCTCGATCGGCATCCTCGTCGACGGCGCCATCGTCGAGGTCGAGAACGCCTATAAGCAGCTCCAACTGTGGATCGAGGGCGGCCGCAAGGGGGATTTCCACGAAGTGCGCCTGCGCGCCATGCAGCAGGTCGGCCCCGCCGTGTTCTTCTCCCTGCTCGTCATCGGGGTCGGTTTCATGCCGATCTTCACCTTGATGGACCAGGAGGGCCGTCTCTTCCGCCCGCTGGCCTACACGAAGAACCTGGCCATGCTCATCGCAGCCATCCTGGCCGTCACCTTCGATCCGGCCGTGCGCATGATGTTCTCGCGCATGGACGATTTCACCTTCAAGCCGAAGTGGCTGGCACGCGCGGCGAGCACGGCGCTCGTGGGACGCTATTACCCCGAGGAGAAGCACCCGGTCAGCAAGGTCCTCTTCCGTTTCTACGAGCCCGCCTGTCGCTTCGTGCTGGAGCATCCCTACAAGACCATCCTGGCCGCCGTCCTGCTGGTGCTGTCGACGATCCCGGTCTATCTGCGCCTCGGCTCCGAGTTCATGCCTCCGCTCAACGAAGGCACGATACTCTACATGCCCTCGACCCTGCCCGGCATCTCCGTCACCGAGGCGCAGGCCCTCCTGCAGACCCAGGACCGCATCCTCAAGTCGTTCCCCGAGGTCGAGCGCGTCTTCGGCAAGTCCGGACGCATCGAGAGCTCGACCGACCCGGCGCCGTTCTCCATGATGGAGACGACGGTCGTCCTCAAGCCCCGCGAGGAGTGGCGGCTCAAGCCGCGCTGGTACTCCTCCTGGCTGTGGGGCCCGCTGCAGCGGCCGCTTCGCCATATCTGGAGCGATCGCATGACCTGGGAGGAACTGACGGCCGAGATGGACGCGAGGCTCAAGTTCCCCGGTGTCTCCAACGCCTGGACGATGCCGATCAAGGGCCGCATCGACATGCTGACCACGGGCGTGCGCACGCCCGTCGGCATCAAGCTCTTCGGCTCGGACCTCGCGGAGATCGAGCGGCTCGGCGTCGAGATCGAGACCGCGCTCAAGGACATTCGCGGCACACGCAGCGTCTATGCCGAGCGCACCGCGGGCGGCTACTTCATCGACTTCGACCTGAAGCGCGACCAGCTCGCGCGCTACGGCCTCAGCGTCAAGGAGGCCGAGATGGTGATCCTGACGGCCATCGGCGGCGAGACCGTCACGACGACGGTCGAGGGGCGCGAGCGCTACTCGGTCAACGTCCGCTACGCGCGGGAGTTCCGCGACAGCGTCGCCAAGCTCCAGCGTGTGCTGGTCCCCACGATGGGCGGCGCCCAGCTTCCGCTGGCGCAGCTCGCGGACATCCGCCTGCGCCAGGGCCCGGGCATGATCCGCAATGAAAACGGGCTCCTGTCGGGCTATGTCTACGTCGATACGGCCGGCCGCGACATCGGCGGCTACGTGGAGGAAGCCAAGAAGGCCGTCGCCGCGAAGGTTCGTCTGCCGGCGGGCTACGCGATCCAGTGGAGCGGCCAGTACGAGAACATGGCGCGCGTCGAGGAGCGGCTGAAGGTCGTCCTGCCGCTGACCTTCGTCATTATCGTCCTTCTCCTCTACATGAACACCAAATCCTGGGTGAAGTCCGGCATCGTCCTGATGGCGGTGCCCTTCTCGCTCATCGGCGCGGTGTGGCTGCTGTTCCTGCTTGGCTACAACATGTCGATCGCCGTTTGGGTCGGGATGATCGCCCTGATGGGTCTCGATGCGGAGACCGGCGTGTTCATGCTGCTCTACCTCGACATCGCCTATCACGACATGGTCCGCGCCGGCCGCATGCGTACATACGCGGATCTCGAGGAGGCCGTGATCCACGGCGCCGTCAAGCGCATCCGCCCGAAGCTCATGACCGTGGCGTGCGCCTTCCTGGGCCTCGTGCCCATCATGTGGTCCGCGGGGACCGGAGCGGACCTCATGAAGCGCATCGCCGCGCCCATGGTCGGGGGGCTCTTCACAAGCTTCGTGCTTGAGCTCCTCGTTTACCCGCCCGTGTTCTTCCTCTGGAAGTGGCATTTCGAGCTGAAAAAAGGGACCGTCGTGCCCGACCCTGCGGCCTTGCCCGCGATCTCGGGCCATTGAACCTAAATCTGGCAGTCCGGCGCAGAGGA
>JAYTSX010000104.1:0-8086 GCA_043745445.1 Elusimicrobiota bacterium | reverse complement strand
TCTGCGCGCCACCATCTCGGCGATGGCCGCCTATAACAGCCGCTACTACCAGTCCGACACGGGCGTGGAGGCCGCGCGCTGGCTCAAGGGCCGCTGGTCCGAGCTCGCGACGAAGATCCCCGGCGCCTCCGCCGCGCTGTTCACGCACGACGCCTGGAAGCAGCCGTCGGTGATCCTCACCATCCCCGGCTCGGAGAAGCCCGACGAGATCGTCGTCCTCGGCGGCCACCTCGACTCGATCAACGGCTGGGGAAACAACGGCGCCCGCGCCCCCGGCGCCGATGACAACGCGTCCGGCATCGCCGTGCTCACCGAGGCCGCCCGCCTCCTGTCCGAGTCCGGCTGGCGCCCGAAGCGCACGATCCAATTCATGGGCTACGCGGCCGAGGAAGTCGGCCTGCGCGGCTCCCAGGACATCGCGACCAAGTACGCCGCAAGCGGCAAGAAGGTCGTCGGCGTGATCCAGTTCGACATGTCGAACTTCGCGGGCTCGGGCGACGGAATCTTCATGCTCACGGACAATGTGGACCCGGCCCTCAGCGCGTTCACGGCCAAGCTCGTCAACACCTATACGGGCGTGACGGCGGGCTCGACGGAGTGCGGCTACGGTTGCTCGGACCACGCGTCCTGGACGAAGAAAGGCTACCCGTCCGCGATGGCTTTTGAAACCACCTTCGATGGCATGAACCACCAGATCCACACCGACCGCGACACCTTGGCCACCTCGGGCGGGGACGCTTCGCACTCGGTGCCGTTCGCCAAGCTCGCGGTCGCCTTCGCCGTCGAGCTCGCGAAGACCGCGAATCCCGCGGTCAAAACCGCCTCGCGCTAGGCTTTCGAGAGAGGCTTCGGCCACGCCGCGAAGACGAACAGCTCGCCCTCACGGCCGTCGGCCGTGATCTTCACGCCGGCGACGGCGTCGTCGTAGCGGATCACCCCGAGGGCCGCGGCGCCCGCCGCGCTGGTGACATGACCCACGGCGTGCTCGCCGCGCAGCACGACCGCGCCAGCCGGAGCCGCTTCGCCCGTGAAACGGATGCCCATCAGAATCTTGTTCACATGGCCGCGAAACACGATGCGCGACACCGTCTCCTGGCCCATGTAGCAGCCCTTGCTCATGCTGATCGCCGCGTCCTGACGCGCCTCGAGCGGGAGCGACTCGGCGTTCATGTCGGCGCCGAACCAGGGGAAGCCCGATCGCACGCGCAGGGCCTCGAACTCCGCGTCGCTCAGGAAGTCCGCGTCTTCGGGCGGGTCCACGCCGAGCAGCAGGCGCGCGGGCTCGTCCAGGCGCGTCCAAGGCAGGCCGCGGTCGAAGCCTTCGCCGACGACGAGCCAGGCCTGCTCCGAGCGCAGGGCCTTAAGCGCGGAGTTGGACAGCATGATCTTCTTGTCCAGCGCCGCGAGGAAGCCGATGGCCGCATTGGGCCGGGTGACGGCGAGGATGGTCTCGGGGGTCTCCTCGTACAGCTCGCAGTCGGCCACCAGCAGCCCTTTGGGCGTGAGCACGCACGCGGGCAGGCACGCGCCGGGCGCGAGCGCGGCAAGGTCCGCCGTCACGAGCCCCTGCAGGAAGGTCTTCGCGTCGGGGCCGTGGAGCCGGAAGAACCCCCACTGCGAGACATCGTACGCGCGTAGAGCCATGCGTTCATTATAGCTATCCTATTCCCGTGAAACGCGAGCTCGGATTTCTGTTGGACATGGACGGGGTCGTCTGCCACAACATGCCCGCGCACGAGGAGGCGTGGACCAGCTTCTTCGCCGGCCACGGCCTCAAGATCGACCTGCACGACTTCCGCGCGAACACGATGGGCATGCCCACGCGGGAGGTCCTGCGCTACTACTTCAAGCGCGAGGTCCCCGTGGCGGAAGCCGAAGCGGCCGCCGTCGTGAAGGAGACTTTGTACCGGAAGCTCTACCTCCCCCATCGCGCGCCCGCCGCCGGCCTGCTCGCCTTTTTGAAAGGCGCCCGCGCGGGCGGCTACCGGATCGGCCTGGGCACCGGCTCGAAGGATGACAATGTGAGCTTCATCCTCGACGGCCTCGCGCTGCGGCCCTGGTTCGACGCGATCGTGGACGGGGGCATGGTGACGAAGGGCAAGCCCGACCCCGAAACCTTCTTAATACTCGCCGACAAGCTCAAGGTCGCGCCGAAGAACTGCGTCGTGTTCGAGGACAGCCTGCTCGGCGAGGAAGCCGCGCGGCGCGCGGGCATGCAGGTGGTCGCGCTCACGACCTCGCACCGCGCCGACGAGTTCCGCTACGCGGCGCTCAAGGCCGCCGATTTCACGACGCTCAGCCCCGCGAAAGCCGCCGCGACCATTCATACATAGGCGCCGCCGCGAAGGTCGTCGCGACCGCCATCAAGGTCATCATCGTGAACAACGCCGGAGTGATAAGACCGTGTGAGAGCCCCATGTTCAGAATGATCAGCTCCATGAGGCCCCGGGCGTTCATCAACGCCCCGATCGCCGCGGCCTCGGCGGTCGTCCTGCCGGAGGCGCGGGCGGCGAGCCAGCACGCGCCGCCCTTGCCGAGCGTCGCCGCGGCCAGGATCAGAAGGAAGGTCCCCCACGCGCCCGGCCCGGAGAGCAGGCCGACCGAGGTGTTGAGCCCGGCGCAGACGAAGTAGACCGGCAGGAGCAAAGCCGAGGAGACGGGCTCGACGCGCGCGCGGACCCGGTCTACCGCGCCGCCGCGCCGGAGCAGGAGGCCGACGATGAAGGCCGCGCTGATGAGCAAGGTCGTCTCGGCCTTGAACTTCCACACGAGCCCGCAGACGATGACCCAGGCGGCCAGGTCATCGAGCGCCCCAGCCGACAGCACCAAGGTCCCGAGCGGGCTGCCGGAAAGGCCTCGGTCCTCGAGTATGCGCGCGAGCACCGGGAAGGCGGTGATGGACATCGCCGCGCCGAGGTACAGGCACGCCGTGGCGCGGTCCACGCCTGCGCCGAACAAGGCGGGCTCGCCGCCGAGAAGATAGGCGGCCAGGAGCGCTCCGAGAAGAAACGGAGCCGCGAGGCCCGCGAGAGAGATGCCCGCGGCGTCGCGCAGCTGCGCCTTGAACACCTCGCCGCGCGTTTGCAGGCCCACGCCGAGCATGTGCACCACGAGGCCGGCCTGGCCGGCGAGCGCCAGCCAATGCAGGCTCTCGCGCGGGAACAGCGCGGCCTCGGCCGCGGGCCACAGCCGTCCGAGGAGAGAGGGCCCCAGCAGGATGCCCGCGATCATCTCGCCGACCACCGGCGGTTGAAGCAGCGGACGCCCCGCGCGGGCCGCGAGGCGCGCGCAGAGGGCGATCACTCCGATTTGAAGCAAAAAAAGCCCCGAGGGCGCGGTCGTCACGCCCCAATCCTACTATGTTAGAATCGGGCCCATGAAGCTCGTCACCTTCGAGGTCGCCACGCCGCTGGGCCCCGTCGAGCGCCTCGGCGCTTTGCGCGGCGGACGGATCGTGGACCTGAACCTCGCCGCGGCGCACCGGTACCGCGCGCTGGGCAAAGCCCGCCCCGAGGCCCGCGCCGACTTTTTCGTTCCCCCCTGTCTGCAGGGGCTCCTCAACGGCGGCGCCGAAGCCATGGCCGAGGCCCGGCTCGCGCTCGCCGCGCACAAAGGCCCGTCGTGGAAGGAGAACGAGGTGCGCCTGCTCGCACCGCTCCCCCGCCCGCGTTCGCTGCGGGACTTCTTCGCCTTCGAGGACCACGCCAAGGCCGGCGCCAAGCGCCGCAACGAGCCGCTCGCGCCGGAGTGGTACGAGCAGCCGGTTTATTACAAGGGAAACCCGCGCTCGATCATCGGTCCGGGCGCCGTGATTCCCTGGCCTTCGTTCACGCGCAAGCTCGATTTCGAGTTCGAGATCGCCGCCGTCATCGGCACGGCCGGCACCGACATCGCGGTCAAGAATGCGATGAAGCACATCGCCGGCTACATCGTCATGAACGACTGCTCGGCGCGCGACATCCAGCGCAACGAGATGGTCTGCCGCATGGGCCCGGCCAAGGGCAAGGATTTCGCGACCGTCCTCGGCCCCTATCTCGTCACCAGCGACGAATGGAATGGAAAGATCCCTGAGCTGAAGGTTCGCGTGAACGGCAAGGAGTGGAGCCGCTCGAAGGGAACCCAGCCGTACTGGAATTTCGCGACCATGCTGTCCCACGCCTCTCAGGGCGAGACCCTTCTGCCCGGCGACCTCCTCGGCTCCGGAACCTATTTCACCGGCTGCGGCCTCGACATGGCGCGCTGGATCAAGCCCGGGGACCGGCTCGAGCTCGACGCGGGACCGCTGGGGACGCTCAAGAACACCGTCGGCAAGCCCAAGGGCTCGACTCACCTCAAATACAAGAAGAGCGGAGCTTACGCATGAGCGTCATCCTGACCCGCGGCCGCGTGCCGAAGACGCCTCACACCGAGTTCTACTCCGAGCCCGAGGTTCTGGCGCTCGAAGAAATCCACGGCGTCAGCGGGTTCAACGGCGACTGGTCGCGCAAGTATCATTACCGCAAATATCCGACCCAGCAGGTGTCCGAGCCCAAAAAGCTCCCCCTCGACCTTCGCCCGCAGACGATGGCGCCGCACCAGCCGCTTCAGCCCTGGCACATCCGCACGGGACGCCTGAAGGCGCACGGCGACCACATCAGCGGCCGCGTGCCCCTCGTGTACGGCCCGACGACGCTCGTGTCCGCCGCGCGCTTCGAAAAATCCTGCCCGCCTCAACGGTTCTTCCGCAACGGCGACGGCCACGAGCTGTGGTTCGTGCAGGAAGGCTCCGGGCTGATCGCCTCCGAATACGGCGTGCTCCCCTTCAGGAAGGGCCACTATGTGAACCTGCCCAAAGGGACGACCTACCGCGTCGAGCTCGCGAGCGAAGACTGCGCGCTCCTGATCATCGAGTCGCGGCTTCCCATTCAGTTCGCCCCGCACTACTTGAACGCCTCCGGGCAGGCGCACCTGACTTCCCCGGTCGTCGAAACCGAGACCGGCCTCCCCGAGTTCCGCCCCGCGCGCGACGAGGACGGCGAGTTCCGCGTCTGGACCAAGCACGGCGGCGGCCTCGTCACCGAGCTGTTTCTCGGCCACCATCCGTTCGACCTGATCGGTTGGGAAGGCGCGCTGTACCCGTACACCTTCCACACTGACGACCATCATCCGATCGTGCGCGAGATTCATACCGCCCCGCCCGCGCGCCAGACCTTCCAGTCGGGCACGGCGCCGCACAACGGCTTCTCCATCTGCACTTTCAAAGGGCAGATCGAGGGCTGGAATCCGCGTGATGTGCCCGCGCCCTACGCACACTACAATGTGGACAGCGACGAGGTCATGTTCTTCTCGAACACGAGCTACGGCGCGCGCAAGGGGCTCGTCGAGCCCGGCTCGTTCACCTTCCACCCCGGCTCCCTGCCCCATTCGCCGCACGGCATGGCCGCCAAGCGCTCCTTCGCCGAGCGCGGCAAGCTGTCCGACTACCTCGCCGTCATGCTCGACACCTTCTTCGAGCCGCTCGAGGTAGCCAAGCAGGCCTTGGCGCTCGCCGACAAGGACTACCCGACGAGCTGGAACCGCGACACGCAGGGCGTCTCCGGAGACTAAGGTGCAGCTCGATCCAGAAACGCTCGCAGTCCGCGACCGATACCTGCTGATGATCGCGACGATCCTGCCGCGGCCGATCGCGTGGGTGTCGACGATGTCTCCTGACGGAGTCCCGAATTTGGCGCCGTTCTCGTTCTTCACCGGGATTTGCGCCAACCCGATGACGGTGTGCTTCGCGCCCGTCAACGATAGAAACGGCAAGAAAAAAGACACGCTCATCAACATCGAGCTGACGAAACAATTCACGGTGAACATCGTGAACGAACAAAACGCCGAGAAAATGAATAACACCTCGGCGCCTTACGCCTACGGCGTGAACGAATTTGAGAAGTGCGGAATTACGGCCATTAAGAGCACCATCGTTAAACCGCCCCGTGTTAAAGAAAGCCCGGTGTCTTACGAATGCGAACTGCTCCAGATCGTGCGCGTGGGTGAAGGAGCGCTCGCAGGAAATCTAGTCATCGGTAAGGTGGTTCAATTTCACTGCGACGATGTCATCTATAATGGCGGCAAGATCAAGCATCAGGACATCCACGCCATCGGCCGGATGGAGGGCGCCTGGTACGCGAAGACCAACGACGCCTTCGAGCTCCCCCGTCCGGAGGCCTCATGAAGAAGCAGCCCTTCCACAATTTCGTCGTCGACCACATGACCTTCCTCGTCGAGCCCGACCTGTACAAGACGACCTACGCGCTGTTCCGGATCATCCTCGGTGTGTCGAAGGAAGACCTCATCTACGAAAAGCGCTCGAACTGGCCCGGTCAGAAGCCCGCCTCGATGACCTTCGCTTCGCGCATCGGCATCGAGAAGGACCCCAAGGTCCCCAATCAGGCCATCATCGCCGTCGTCCAGCCCACCGAGCCCGCGTCGCAGGGCTCCCATGTGCGCACCATGCTCAAGAACCGCGGCGGCGGCTGCCACTGGCAGCATATCGCCCTGCGCACGCCCGATCTGATCGGGTTCCATAAGTTCTGCCTGGAGCGCGGCGTCAACTTCATCACCCCCATTCTCAAGGACGCCGACGACGACCTGATCCAGGTATTCAGCGGCGAGTGGATGGTCCCGGGCGGGGCGCCCACCGCGACCTTCTTCGAGTTCGTCCAGCGCGAGCCGAGCCCGGAGCTGCTGAAGGAGCTCGAGTCCTCTTCAAATCGCGAGGCCTGGTTCAAGGATAAGACCTTCCTCGGCCTCTACGGCGAGAAGGAGAAGGAGTATCAGAACGGCAAGGCGACGCCGTTCATCGCCGACGCGCTCGCGCAAAAGATCGCCGCCCGCCTGAAGGGCCTCGAGGTCTGGGAGATCGGCGACGATCTGCTCGATCAGGTCGAGGCCGACATGCTCGAACACGCCGCCGCGTAGACCGCGTCTACTCCAAGTCGATAATGTCGTCGCGGACGCCGTCAAGGTCCGGTTCGCCGTTGAAGGTGGGCGGACCTAGCGGCGCGCCGGGCGGAGGGATGTACATCGGCGCCTCGGCCGGAGCGGCGGACTTCGGTTTTCCGATCAAGGCCTCGACGGCCTCCTTGAGTTGTCTGGCGTCCAGCGGCTTATCGATGTAGCCGACGGCCGGCGCGTCCATGATGGTCATCTCGAGCTCGAATTTGGGCGTGACGCTCGCGAAGATGATCGGAATCGCCGAGAACGCCGGGACGCCGCGCGCGCGCTTGAGCATCTCGAAGCCATCGGATTCGGGGAGCTTGTACTCGAGAATGAGCAGGATCGGCTTGTGCTGCTCCGTCAGGGGCAGCACGCTGTAGCCGTCCGCGGCGAGCACGACCTCGTAACCGAAGGAGACCAACGCGGCTTTCATCACCTCGCGAAATCGCGCGTCGGCGTCGTAGACCAGAATCTTGTTCATGGCGTTATTGTAATGGCGCTCGTCCGGCCTGTCAATGACCCGCGGCCCGGACGCCCTTGACGGCCCACGACAGATTCACGAAGCCGAGATCCTTGTCGGCGAACTCCGCCTTTTCGAAGCGGCCGGAGTTGACCGCGGTCGCGGTCGCGCGCGGGTCAAGCTCGGCGACGACGAACTGCCCGGAGCCGGGGCGCTCCTCCTGATACTCGATCGCCTCCTCGCGCATGTCGTACGAGTCGAGAAGCTTGTTGCCCGGCGTGCGGCGACGGTCCGTCACGGTGACGGCGGCGGCCTCGATCTCCTCGACGAATCCCTCGAAAATCCGGAAGCGCAGCTCGAAGTGCGTCCGCCGGCGCTCCAGCGACTTCGGATACAGGGCGATCACAAGCCAGCGCGAGTCCTTCTTGCCCTTGTGCAGGCGGGCCGACGCGCGGGCTTTCGTATTCTCCCCCTTCATGCGCCCTTTGACCTTCACCACCTTCAAAGAAACCGAGCTGTCGGCCGAACCGGGTACGCCGCCTTCGCGCAGCGAGAGCGGCTCCCAGTCCACGGCGTCCTTGTGGATCACCGCATGCATGGGCCGGGTGAGCTTCGCCTTGGGGGCACCTCCGCCTACCTTGACGCCATGACCAGCGACATCGT
>JAYTSX010000103.1:0-2219 GCA_043745445.1 Elusimicrobiota bacterium | reverse complement strand
GATCCGCAATACCTCGCGCAGACGGGTTACCCGCTCAAGCGCCTGTACGCCAAGCTCGGCGCGCTCAAGGCCAAGAGCGTCCTCGTCGCCCTCGACTCATGCTTCTCAGGCGCGGGCGGACGCTCGGTGCTGGCGAAGGGAACGCGGCCGCTGGTCGGCAAGGTGGATATGGCGGTGCAGGCCGAGGGGAAGGTCTCGGTGATCTCGGCCTCGGCCGGCGACCAGATATCGGGATCAAACGAAGAGGCGGGCTACGGGCTCTTTACCTACAACTTTCTGCAGGGCTTGAACGGTGCCGCCAAGGACGCCCAAGGTCAGGTGACGCTCAAGTCGCTGTATGGTTATTTAAAGCCGCGCGTGCAGGACGACGCGCGCCGAGGCAACCGCGACCAGACGCCGCAGCTCCAGAGCGGCGGCGACGATATCATCCTTCGCTCTAAATAAGCTCTGTAGCCTTCGGGCTGTCCGGGGACGCGCGCAAGGGCATGAAGTCCGCGAATTTCAACAGCTTCTCGACGAACTTTACGCGCCCCAAAACTGGGAAAGCAACCGAATAAAGTATTTAATTATAAGCTTTATTTGGTATTGACTTTCTTCGTTTGCGGGGGCATAGTGGGGGCTAGCACATGGGCCCCAAGCGTCGTACGCCCGCCTTCGTCCGCGTTGCCCTGACGGTCCTTTTAGCGACCGCCTTCGCCTCTTCCGCCGTCGCCCAAGTCGCGCTGCTCTCCTCGACGACTTTCAACGGGGGCAATGACGATAGCGCCAACGCAGTGGTCACGGCCGCCAACGGCGATATTTATGTGGCGGGCTACTCAAGCTCAGCCGCTTCGGGCGCCGATCAATGGATCGGCCGTTACAGCTCGAGCCTCACCCTGATCTCCAGCGTCACGATCAACGGCAGCGCCAACGGTCCCGACTTCATCTACGACCTGGCCTTCGGCCCCAACGGCAATCTCTACGCGGTGGGGAACTCGTCGATCGCCGGCGTGGGGAACGAGGCGTGGATCGGCCAGTTCACGACGGGCCTGACTTTAGTCAGCAGCGCCGCATACGCGTCGTCCGTCGCCTACACCGGTCACTATTTGCACACCGTCGCGTTCTCCAACGCAGGCTTGCTGTACGCTGCCGGGAATTTCGCGACCTCGACGACAACGCATCGCATGTGGATCACGAAGCTCGATCCGACCACTTTGGTCATCCTTTCCTCGACGACCTTCTTCAACGGCTTCGACAGCAACGACATCCAGAAAATAGCGATCGACAGCTCGGGCAACATCTTTGTGGCCGGCAGCGTTGCGCCGCTGGCCCTGACCTCGCATGACATCTGGGTCGGCAAATTCAACAGCTCGCTGGTCCTGCAGAGCAGCGCCACCGTGGCCGGCGCGGGCGGCAACACCGACGCCGCGTTCAATCTGGCGCTTCATTCCAACGGCTCCGTTTATTACTCCGCCCTGATCAACAACGCCGGAGCGACCGTCGACGCCTGGATCGGAAAATACAGCTCGAGCCTGGCCCTGCAGTCTTCGCTCAGCATCAACGGCTCGGCGGCCTCCGATGATGTGGCTTACGGAATGGCCCTGGGCAATAACGGGAATATCATCGTCTCCGGGTATTTAAATGAGACCGGGCAAGGCGCCAACTTCTGGCTGGCCGAATACACCGCCGCGCTGGCTCTCGTGTCGAGTCGGACGGTCAACAGCGGCGGCGCGACGGCGGATAAGGGCTATGCGCTCTCCGTCGATACGACCGCGGCCACCGCCGTGGTCGTCGGCGTCACCGGCGCCGTCCCGGATATCTGGATCGGCAAGTTCTCGATCACGCCCTCATCGCCGACCGCGCCCACGGGCTTCGCCGGCACTGCGACGAGTTCAACATCCATTCAATGGGGCTGGACGGACGCGAGCGTCACCGAGGCGGGCTACCGCGTCATGTCTGGCGCAGTCAACCTTTCCGGAAACCTCGCCGCGAATACGACGGCCTGGCTTCAGACGGGGCTGACCGCGAACGCGACCTCCGGAACTTTGCTGGCGCGGGCCTACAATGTGACCGGCACGGCCGACTCCGGGTCGATTCAGCTCTACACTTTGTCGGACCCGCCCAACAGCATCTCGGCGACCTTCTACGGCTCGAGCTGCGCCTTCACCTGGCCCACGATGACGAACCCTCCCTCGACCCGCTGGTCGGTGGAGCGCGGCACCAACGGGGTCAGCTACGCC
>JAYTSX010000102.1:0-8173 GCA_043745445.1 Elusimicrobiota bacterium | reverse complement strand
CAGGCTGCGACGCTTTGATCTCGGCAAATCCGCCGAAAGAGGCCTTGCTCGCGAGGCGTGAGCGCTCGGAAAAAGATTTCCACGAGCACACGCACATGAAAGATAAGGGTCCGGCCCAGAAGGGCCCGAAATCTCCCAAGACGGGTTATCGGCCGCAACGCTCCCAATGGGGACGCCGGGAGGGCAAGCGATGATGCAGACGCCGAAGATGGTTCGTTTCGGTCATCTCGACGCGATTGAAATTCCTAATACGGATCCGAAGGCGTTGACCGTCGTCTGCCTTCACGGCTACGGCGCCGACATGCGCGACCTGGCGCCCCTCGCCGAAGCGCTTGAGACGAAGCGCCCTATCACCTGGTTTTTCCCCGACGCGCCGGAAGTTCTGGACTGGGGCGGCCGCGCGTGGTTCCCGATCGATGTGGCCGCCTTTGAGGAGGCCCAGCGCACCGGCAACGCGCGCGATCTGTCCTTGCGGGAGCCTCCGGGACTCGAGTGGGCGCGTGAGGAGCTGCAGCGCTTCATTAAAGGGCTCGATAAGCCGTGGGGTGAGATCGTGTTGATGGGATTTTCGCAAGGCGCCATGCTTGCCGTGGACCTTGCACTGCGCGCCGAGACGGCCCCTGCGGGCGTGGTGATTCTCTCCGGAACCTTGGTAGACAAAAAAACCGTCGTCGAGCTGGCGCCTCAGAAAAAAGGATTGCCCTTTTTCCAGTCACATGGCTCCGTTGACCCTATTCTCGGCTTTGCGCCGGCGCGCGCTCTTGAGAAGGTCCTCGTCGAGGCGGGCTGGAAGGGCCAGCTCCGTCGGTTCGAGGGCGGCCACGCGATCCCGGCGGAAACGCTTGAGGGTTTGAAAGGCTGGCTTGAAAAGCGATGAGCGACTGGACGAAGCAGTTCTTTCGCGCGCCCGTGTTCACCCCCGGCGCCCCCGAGGCGCTCGCCTCGGCGCCCATGGAAGCGGCGGCGGTGTGGCGCGCGCTCAAGCTTAAGCCGGGCTCACGCCTCCTCGACCTCGCTTGCGGCACCGGCCGCCACTCGGTCCTTCTGGCCAAGCGGGGAGCCTTCGTCGTCGGCGTGGACAAAACCGAGGCCTATCTTAAAGAGGCTCGCCGCGCCGCTCGCAAACTGCCGAATTGTCTTTTCGCTCGCGGCGACATGCGCCGTCTGCCCTTTAAGGGCGAGTTCGACGCCGCGATGAATTTATGGACGAGCTTCGGCTATTTCGACAAGTTCTCGGATGATCTCAAGACGCTGAAGGGCGTGGCGCGCGCGCTTAAGCCCGGCGGCCTGTTCATCATCGACCTTCTCGATTTCGCGTGGGTCAAGAAGCACGGCCAGGCCCGAAGGTGGGATCGTCGTGTCGATGGGGCGTATTTGCTCCAGGACGCGACCTGGAGCGAGGGCCGCGACCCGAAGATCGTCAACGACTGGGTCGTCCTGCGGCGGGGCAAGCCCGAGCTCCGCAGCCGCTTCATCGTGCGCGGCTATGACAAGGCGCGGCTGTACGCGGCCCTGCGTCATGCGGGCCTTCTACCGGTCAAGTCCTGGCACGGTCTTGGCGCGCTGGGACGGCTCAGCACGGGCCATCGGCTCGTCGTTCTCGCGCGCAAACCGTCGAAATAAATTCCCAGCTGCCGATGATCACTCGCACCGGTGCGAGTCGCTGGAAATTAAGGCAGGAGCTTCGGCGTGGGCGCGGCGAGGAACGCGGCGATTTCAGCCTTCACCGCGGCGTCCGTCTCGAGAGCCGCGAGCTTTGTCAGCAGGGCGTTGACGCGCTCGAGCGCCGCGGGCTCGCCCGCGGAAAAACGATTACGGGCGGAGTGCCAGATGACCGCGAGCAGGAGGCCGCGCGTCGAAGGCGTGCCGCTTGAAACGAACGCGGCCGGGTCCGCCTCGATGGGAACGAGAACTTTTGATTCAAACGCGGCCGTGAGATCGGGGCGGCGCCGCGGAAGGTCTTCTCTCGCGCGCGTAAACGAGTCGAGCGCGAGCAGGGCCGTGATTCGTTCTTCTAAAGCGAGCGTCGAAGCGAGCAGGTCGAGGATCGTCTCCTGGAACGCGGTCTCGACGGATTCGGGCAGATCGTGCGTGGCCGGGGCCAGGCCGCGCAGCGCGAAAATGCGATAGGCCGGCGAAGCCGTCATGTCGAGTAAGGAGCGCACGGCGGCGGCGCGCGCGTTCTCATCGCCGACCACGGGGATGGAGTAGCCGAGGAACATCAGGGCCTTGGCGCGCACGGCGGGCGCCTCGGCCGGAGAGATGGCGACGGCGCGAATGGCCTCAAGGCCTTTGGTGCGGCGGGCCTGCGGCGCCAGCGACAGGGAGGCGTGCAGGACATCAAGTGCGGCGAGCTTTTCCACAGCGGAAGCGGCGCGGCTTAAAATGGCGATCGGGTCTTCGGCGGGCTTGACGGCGGCGCGCGCCACGATAAACGCGGATTCAAGTGAAACGGGGGGGAGGGCGGGGGCCGCAGCGACCATGCGATATTCTAGCAAGCCCTAACGGCCGGTAAGCGTGACATCCGCGTACCAGGCCTCGGCCGCGCCGCCGGTGTTGTCGGTGTCGGTCATCAGCGCGATTCCCGCATAGGGCGGGGGCTCCTCGCCGAACAAACGGCGGTAGTCTTCGAGTACATTGCGTTCTTCGGAGCGCCATTCGCCGGCCGCGGAATCCCCGGAGCGCGCGGCGACCATCATCACGCGCTTCGTGTAGGGGTTTGGCGCGGACTCGCCGGCGGCGAGCTTGTTGGCCCAGACGTAAGCAATCGCGTTGTGCGGCGGGTACTCTCCGCGAAGCGCCTTAACTGCGGCGTATTTAAGACGGGTGCCGAGCCCGACGCGGGCGGGCTCATATTTAAAGGTGATGTACACGCGCGCCGCGTAGTCGTCGCCGGCTTTCTCCCGCTCGTCGCCTTTTAAGATTGTTCCGGCGATTTTCCAGCGCCAGCGCAAAATGGGCGCGTCGGCCACGGACCCTTGATGCCGGAAGATCAGGCCGGAGGCAGACTTGTCGGCCTTCGCGTGGATGGCGGCCGAAGACGGGCTCCACTCATAGGTGGTATGAGCCGTGATTTTCGGGAAAATAAGAGGCTCCCATTTCTGCGGCAGGCCGCTGGGCGCCAAGACGGGAGCCGTCGAAAGCAAAACAAAAAGCGCGGCGGTGTTCACAGGCGCGGCGAGGCGCGTTCGGCTTCGATGCCGATGCGGCGGCTCATCTTAGACGGCTCCACGGCGCGCGTCGCGCGGTCGGAAGGCGCGCGTATGGCGAACGAGAGATGGTCCTCGCCGGCGACGGCGCGGGTGAGGATCTTCGCCTGCTCGGGGTTCACCCGTAGCTGCACCGTGGCCCACTCCTCGTTGCCCTCCGGCGGGCCGGCGCGCAGGACCGGGATGTCTTGAAGGAGGGTGATTGCGGTGAGCTCGGCCTTGCCGCCGGCCTTGTAGCCCTGACGGGTGGAGATGACATCGACCCGATCACCGAACGCGATAAATTCCTGCTGGTCGGGATACGCGAGAATCGCGAGTCCGCGCTCGTCCTTATCCAAGGCGGGGGGCGGCAAAGGCGGTTCTTTTCGCTTGAGGATCCCGGGGCCCGCGGCGATCTTGTTCAAGAACAAACGGTCCTCGCGATCCACGGCGAGCGCGGCCATCTGCGCCTCTTCAGGTAAGAGCGCTAGGGCGATGAGCCCGGTGCCCTCGGACCAGTCGTTCTTGACGCGAAGGACCTCAGCCCGGACCGACAGGATCTCGGAACGCGTGTCGCTCGTTGCGTCGGCGCGCGCGGTCATCACCATGATCATGACCTCGACGGCGTCGCCCGGCATCAGGAACTGCGTCTGGCTTTTGTCGATCGCGAAGCAGAAGGCGCGCTTGCCTGCGGGCGGCTCGTAAGCGCCGAGGCGATCCACCGGAGGCTCGGCACGGCACGCGGCCAAGAGCAGAATGATGAACAGCGTGAAGCGATTTTTTCCCATCTAGAACTGGAAGGTCAAAGTGGTTCCGAACGCGTAGGCGATAAAGTCCTCTTCTTTCAAGAACTTGTGCCACAGCCGCTGCGCCGAGCCGTTGAGGGTCATTCGCAGGTTCTTGGCGATCTCGTAGTCGCCGCTGGTGTTCATCGAGAAAAGCTTGGAGTTGTCTGCGACGGTCACCGGTGAGCGCCGCTGGGCGAGCGAGGCGGTCGTCGTCCAAATGATGCGGTTGGTGAATAGAATGGGCTTCGCCGAGCCGGGAAGGCGCAGGCCGGAGGGCAGGGCCAGGTCGGCGCGGATGAGAACGCTCGGGGTGATGATCTCGACGTCCTGAGTTTTCACGCCGGTGCCCAGTTGGGTCGTGTCTTTTGAGTAGTCCACCTTGGGCGTAATTCGGAATTTGCGGATGTCAAAGGTGACCTGGGTGGTCACGTCCTCGTGCTTTGTTTTTTGGGTGTTCGCGTCGATGCGAAGGTCTTTATTTTTTGAGGCGCGCTGGTTGTAGCTGATCAGAGTCTCGTAGCGCTTGACGATGATCGTGCGCAGGTCGGTGCCGAAGCTGTCCTCGGTCTGAAGCGTGGAGCCGACATTTTCCGTCGTGCGCTTGGAATACTTGAAGTTCATCTGGGTGTTGGCCATCCAGCGCTCGGAGTGCCACAGCTGCTCGAGTTGAGAGATGCTCATCACAGCGTCCGGCAAAGTTCGGGAGATGGTCTTTGAAGGCGTGCCCGTGACCTCGTTGCGCTGGATGCTGAGGACATAGTTGTTTGACAGCGACAGCGAGCGCCATGCCGCCTTGCGTCCGCGGATGTCGTAGCCGTCGAGCGGCGACCAGCGCTGGGTGGAGTTGTAGGTGTCGCGCAAAGTCAAAGTTGCGCGCTGGGCGACCGGGTTTACGGGCCGAAGCGGAGTGCGGATCCAGAGCGCGTTTTGCGTGGCGAGTTCCTTCTCCACCTGGTTCCAGACGTCGCCGTCCTGGAGCTGATAGCCGGAGATGATGTTGACCGAGTGGAACAGTTTCGTTCTCGGGAAAATGTCGCTGATCTGGATCGGCAGGCTGATCGACGCGTTGGCCGACCGGTTGACGGTCTTGATGTCTCCGGGCGCGAACACATAGGTGGAATTGACGAGGACGAAGGTTGAGACGGCCAAAATGTTGTTCTCGATCGTGTCGATCTGATAGTTGAGCTGCGGATTAAGCCAGCTCGTGAGGCGGAAGTTCGAGGAGAAGCCCGTCGACTGGGAGAATGACTTCGGATAACGGCTCGAGACCGGCGCGACGCCCGTTGAGTCCACCCGGCTTTCCGTCACCTTCGTCATCGACCAGGTTGGGTTAAAGGAGGAGCCGGTCCAGGGCGTGAAGGTCAGCCTCAGGCCATAGGAGTTCGTGCGTTCCGCTGTGTCGAAGTTGCCCGCGCTGCGTTTGACGATTGGGTCGTCGAAGGTCACATCGTACCGGATGAGGCCGGCGTTGGCGTCGATCGTCCGCGGCAGGAAGCGGCTCTGCGAGGGCACGCCGTACTGCATGGTTCCGTTGTAGGTCTGGCGGTCATCGAGCCGGGTCAGCAGTTGATATTCCACGCGGTTGCGCGTGTGGGACAAGTTCAGGCGCGGGTAGGCGCCGTACGCGATGTTGCCCTGCGCCGATCCGACCCAGGTCGTGACTTTGCCCGACTGGAGAAGGTTGACGAGGTTGGACAGACTCCCCGTCTGCGCCGTGCTCGGCGTGTCGGTGATGTGCCGGTTAATGCTGAAGCTCATCGGAAACCAGGCGAGGCGCGTCAGGTTCAGATAGCTCGCGTCCTCGATGTTGTCCTGGTTGGACACAACCGAGGTGGGGGTCTGGAAATTGCGGTCGATCGCGCGGTGCTTGAAGCCGAAAGTGCCCCAGCCGGGAGCCTCAAAGTCCGCCTGGATCTTGCTCGCCGTGCCGACGCGCGTAATGGGATTGGCCACATGGATTTCGTTGAGGAAAAGATGACCGGGCGCGGGCGCCGCGCCGGCGAGTGAGAATACGCCGGCCGTGAGCTGCGGGACCTGCTGGAGGCTCGGGTTACCGCTCGAAGTGACGATGGTCCCGGGGGTGTTCGCCGACCATCCGTCCATCACGGAGTCCTTGTTCCGGTCCGTCTGCGAGACGCTGATTTTCTTCCAGCCGGGGAAGTTCAACGGCACCTGAACCTCGAAATAATCCTGGTCGGACCCCGCGCGCAGGAAGAAGACGCGATTTCCGTTCAAAGGCTCGCCGCCGTCTGCGCTGCCGAAAACGAGGAAGTTGAAATCGCGGTGCTGGCTGATGTCGATCGCGCGCGAGAAGACTCGCTTGGTGTAGACGGTCGTGCCGGCCGCGAGGTTGGCGTATTCAAGCTGAAGGGCTTGCTCAGAGAGATTTTTCGTGTTCGATTGCTTTTGCAGGCTGGAAAGGCTGCCGTATAGATCGTTGAAGACCTGGGCCGCGTCGCCGCCGGCGTTATAGATCGGCGCGTAGGTCGGATTATCCACGCTGTTGACCGGCGTGACGGTCAGAGTTTCTCCGGCGACCGATATGCCCGATCCGGGAATGGCGGGATTCCCGGCCGCGCCGCGCAGCCAGCTGTTTCCAACGACAGCGATGCGGGCGAACTTGATCGCTCCGGTCGCCGTGCCTGCACCGGCCGGCCGATGAATTGTTACCCGCAGGTGCTTGATGTTGGTGAAGCGGCTGACCGTGGCGGTCGAAATATTCAACGGAATTTGGAATGTGTGCCAGGTCGCGCCGCCAAAGTCGATCTTATTGCGGTCGGCGGCTACAGTCACATCGTGAAGCAATTTGCCGGCCGCCGAGGTCGCTTTGTAGCCGAAGTTGTCGCCTTTGAGGTCGTCGGGATCAAGGCGTCCGTTCCTGTTGAGGTCGAATGTGTCGATGACTCCGTTGCCCGCGCCGTAACGCGCCGTCGGCGCGACGCCGTAGAGGAATCCGATGTCCTCGCTGGGCTGGAGGAGACCGTCGCCGTTCGTGTCCTCGGTGCGAAGGATGCCGAGGCCGTCGGCGTTCTCATCAATGCCTCCGAGGCGGAAGTTAATCTCGTTGTTGCTGTTGTCGCCGAGCATGACGACTTCAAGGACCGTCTTCTGAGACAGGTCCACGCCTGAAATTGAGAAGGGGTAAACGATCGAGACCTCGTCGCCGGGGCCAGCGTTGCTGAGAGGGGCCGCCGCGCCGTAGGTGAAGTTGAGCACCTTCTGACTCTCGCTGGCGCTCGCCTGCGCGTTCGGATTGATCGCGAGGATGTTGACATCCTCAGACGCCAAGCTCAATTGGCTCGGCGAGGCCGCCACGCCGCCCGGGTTCGAAGCGATCTGCCACTGCGCGGCCAAAGTTGGCGCCAACTCCTCCTGCTTGATGCCCTCCATGTTGTCGATCAGCGCGAATTGATTGAGGTTTAGGTTTTGGCGGCTTTGCGCGAACTCGCCGGCGAGGGTCAGGATCAGTTTGTTGCCGATCCGGATCTTCTTGATCTGAGCATCGAATTCGTAGACAAGCAAGCTCTTCGAAAGCTCGGTGATTTGCGGCACCGTGGGCAGCTTCGAGCCGGCCTGATACAGCACGGTTGAGCCGAGGGAGTATTTGCCGGCGCCCCACTCGTGGGACACGCGCGTGCCGAGCAAGGTGTCGTTGTTAAGGTTCGCGAAGGGCGCGACCTCGAAGCTCATATCGATCGTGGAGGAGGGACCGATGCGGTCCGGGTTGAAGAAGGTGATGAAACCGGCCTCGTAGTCGATGAAGTAGTCCACGTTGCGGGTCAGCTTTTGGCCGTCCAAGATCACGATTTCGGATTGGACGACGAGGTTCGGTTCGAGGAAGAAGGTCTTGAAGCGGTAGTTGTACTCGATACGGAACAGGCGTTTGGAGATGGGGGTCTGCGCGTAGACCTCGGGGTCCGGCGTGCCGGGTGAGGAATTCGTGACGGAGAACGGCTGCTTAAGATGGAAGATTCCGTTCTCGAAATCGACTTCGATGGTGTCGGGATATTTCTGCTGCGGCAGCAGCCCGGGGCCGACCTCGGCTCGGTTCAGGTCCAGGACCCGCATGATGAAGTTGCCGCGGCCGTTGTCGCGCACGATCTGGTTCTGGCCGATTGAGTAGAACGTCTTCAATTCGCGATTGTAGCCGGCTTCCGTCGCGGACGAGATGATCGGCACATCTGACGGGGTCTTGAT
>JAYTSX010000101.1:0-8262 GCA_043745445.1 Elusimicrobiota bacterium | reverse complement strand
AAGATTCACATCCTTCTCCCGCGTGCCTCGACCGCTGGTCGCGCCCGGATCCTTGCCGCCGTGGCCGGGGTCGATGACGATGAGACGCCGCCGCTTTTCGGCTTCTTGCGGCTTAGGCTTGGGGGTCGGCAGGGCCTTGACCGCAGGAGCGTTGGAGAGCGCGCCGTTTTCATAACGCGCCTCACTTACCTCTTCTTTTTTGGATGGAGCCTCTTCCGCCGAAGGAGCCTCGCCGGGAGCGAAAACATCCAGCACCGCGCGGCGCGGGTCGGCGAGCTCGGACGCGCGCCAGCGCTGGCCGTTCTCGGCAAACCGAACCGCCAGCCTGACCAGCTTGGCTTCCTGTTTAAGCGTATAGGAGCTTATGATTCCGTCATCAAGGCCCACGCTCTCGTCACCCTCGGCGACGCCGTAGTCCACCACGAGGTCCACCCCGCCGGTCCCGCGCGCGGTGGTCCGATAGGAGGCCCCGGATGCCAGCTCGACCGAGATGCGGGTATGCCCCTTGTAGGAGAACGCACGGGGAGCGCCGACCGTTCCCGTCTTCTCGACGATCAAGGTCTTCGTGCGTTCATCGTAGCGCGTCTGAAAGCCGCTCCACGACGCGAACTCAGGACCCGCCAAAAAAGACAACGGTACGAACGCATGCGAGGCGCGCATGATGACCGCGTCGCTCATCTTTAGCACCCGGTCGCCCGCCGTCGCTTTGTCCGAGCCGACGACCAGCTGAAGCGATCGTCCGCGCAGGCTCACATGCACTCGCCCGGACACGGGATACCAATAGATCTGTCCCCCATACAGGCCGCCGACGCTCTTTGTGTCGAGATAAAGCTTACCGTTCGCCTTGTAGGTTTCGGCGGCGTCCTGAGTCTTCCCGGAAACGACCACGGAGATCCCCTCGGCGCGCGCCCGGAAGGGCGCGGCCGGCAGGATCAACGAGGCCGCCAGCAGGAGAAGCGTTTTTTTCATTTATTCGAGGACGATGTGATAGTCCTCCCACATCAGGTTGGGATCGGACTGGATGCGCACGGCGCGCTGAACATTCTTCTCAATGATGGGCTGCTGGGAGCGGAAAGACTCCGCGACCGACGGATGCAACGACACCTTAATCGAGCCCCCGGGGCGGCCGCCGGTCATCTCGAAAATCTCACGCTGAATCTTGATGCGCAGAGTTTCGACCGACAGGACGCGTCCCGACGCCCGGCACTGCGGGCACTCGGCCGTGAGCAACGCCGCCGTCGACATCCGCTTGCGCTCGCGCGTGAGCTCGATGAGGCCGAGCCGAGTGATCGGCAGGATGCGTATTTTGGCCCGGTCTCCCCGGCACGCGTCGGCAAAGGCTTCCATCACCTTCGCCCGGTTGGACGCTTTGCGCATATCGATAAAGTCGACGACGATGATGCCGCCGATATTGCGAAGGCGGATCTGATTGGCCACCAAAGTGGCGGCCTCGATGTTCGTCGCCGTCACGGTCTCTTCCTGGGACTTCGAGCCCGTGAAACGCCCGGTGTTGACGTCGATCGCGCACAGCGACTCCGCTTCCTGGATCACGATCGACCCGCCGTTGGGCAGGTTCACCTTCGTCTCGCGGATCGTCTCGATCTGACCCTCGATGTTGAAGGCCTTGAAGATGGGCGTCTTGGCCTCATACAGCTTGATGCGATCCTTCAGCTCGGGCGCGAAGCCCTCGACGAATTCGATGACCTGCTTCTGAGACTCCTTGCTGTCGAGCAGGTACACATACACCTGGTCCGACAGGACATCGCGCGCGATCTGCATAGCCAGACCGAGGTCGTTATGCAGGATGGCGGGCGACGGCTGCTCCTCGTACTTCTTCTGAACCGTGGCCCAGAGATTCTGGAGGTACTTCACCTCGCGCTCGAGCTCTTCCTCGGTCGCGCCCTCGGCTTCGGTGCGCACGACGACCCCTTTGCCGTTTAAATGCGCCTTCACAAGCTTGTCGACGATCTTCTCAAGGCGCTGGCGTTCCTCGGGCTCGGCGATATGTTTGGAGATCCCGACATACTCCTGGTAGGGCGTGAAGACGAGATAGCGCCCGGGGAGTGAAACGTCCATCGTGACCTTGGGACCTTTCGTGCTGATCGCTTCTTTAGCGACCTGAACCATGACCGTCTGACCTTTTTTCAGAGTCTGATCGATCGGCGCATTTTTATCGCCGAGGACATCGGAGATATAAAGATAGGCGTTCTTCTCGAAGCCGATGTTGACGAACGCCGACGAGATGCCGGGGAGAACATTCTCGACCGTGCCCTTGTAGACATTGCCGACGATGTTCTGCGAGCTCTTGCGCTCCCAGTGGAGCTCGGACAAGCGTCCGTTCTCCAGGATCGCGATGCGGGTTTCCTCGAAGCTGGTGTTGGCGAGCACCTCACGCTTGACCGGCGCGCGGTTGCTCTTTCCGGTATTGGTGCGCTCCTGGCTGCGGCCGCTGTCATGACGATCGTCACGATGACGGTCGCCGCCGCGATTTTCACCGCGTCCGCGTCCACCGTCGCGTCGCTCATCGCGCCGCGCGGGCTGATCGCGCCGGCTCTGGTCGCGCCGTTCCTGCCCCTGCCGCTCGCGTCCGCCACCCTGCTTGGGCTCACGGCGCTCCTGCGGCCCCTGGCCATCGGAAGGAGGCGTCGGCGCCTTCGGCGCCGAGCCCTGCTGTCCTTGATTGCGATCCTGTCCCGGGGCGCGCTCCTGTCCTGGGGTCTGACCATTTCGCTCACCGCCACGGCCTCCGCGACGGCGGCGGCGACGACGACGGCTTGCTTCGGAGGCGTTCGGCGTCGAACCCTGAGCGGCGGGCGTCGCGGGTGTCGCGCCTTCGGCGGGAGCTTGCGGCGCGATCGACGCAGGGCCCGTCAGAGGAATCTCCACGGACACCTCAGGACCCTCGTCCTCATCGCCGTCGTCATCATTCGCGTCATCAGCCGAAACATCAACTGGCTGCGGTATGTCGCGGTCGGCTTCAACGGGACCGTCGGCTCGCGGGTAAAGATCCTCGCGCGCAGGGGTGAAGCGCACGGGCTCCGGAGCCGGCGCGGAGGGCGCCGACGCCTTGGGTTCCGATGTCGGGGCCGCGGCGGTGGGTGACAATGCGTCCATCGCCATTCCAGGCGTGGAATCGTCATGCACGCGCACGGGTTCCTGACGGACCGGAGCGTCATTCGTTAACGGCGTTTGGGTCGGAATCTGTTCGTTTTCGTTGGGCACAATTTCTCCAGGGATCAAAGCAGCGCGTATCTCCGCGCATAGATGTTGGCGACTATTCCGAGCGTCCACAAAGTGACGAGGAGGCTCGAGCCGCCATAAGAAACGAGAGGCAAAGGCACGCCGGCCACGGGCATGAGACCGATGCACATGCCGACGTTAAGAATAAGCTGAAACGCGAGGGTCGAAGCCAGACCCGCGCACACTAAATAGCCGTAGCGATCGCGCGCTTGACGCGCGGCCGCCACGATCCGCCACAACAAGACCATGTACAATCCGAGGATCAGCGACGTTCCCCAGAAGCCCATCTCCTCGCCGACGTTGGCGAAGACGAAATCGGTGTGGCGCTCGGGCAGGAAGCCGAGCTGGGACTGCGTTCCTGAGAACAGGCCCTTGCCCCACATCCCCCCAGATCCGACCGCGATCTGGGATTGGATGACGTTGTACGATGCGCCCTGCGCGTCGCTTTGCGGCGCGATCCAGGCCACGAAGCGATTGCGCTGGTAGCCCTTCAAGCCCCGCTGGACGACGATGCCCGACAGCAAGGCGGCAGACAACAAAATCGGAATCGCCGCGAATGCCGCGGGCTTAACTTGTACGCGCATCCAGCTCGCCAAACGCCACGCCAGAAAGCCGATCGCGCAGAATATCAGAATAGCGGCCACGGTCGCCCAACCCATGCGCGAGGTCGCGAGAATCATCCCCGGAAGACTGTGCGCCGGGGCGAGCGGATAGCGGACCTGGCAGATCGTGTAGATCAGCGGGACCGAAATCGCGACGCCTCCGAAGCCGAAGATCGCCGCGAGCTGAAATAGATCCGCTCCCGCGGCAAACATCATGCCGAAGATCGCGGGGACGAAGGTCAGTGTCGTCGAAAAGTCGGGCTGTTTGAGCACAAGCATCATCACTGGCGCGCAGATGGCCAACCCGATCAGGATAGTGGAGAGATCCCCGATTCGGCGCGCGCGCCGGTCGAGAAAATCAGCGAGCGCCAACACCACGAGCGTGCGCGCCATCTCGGCAGGCTGAAAGCTGAAACCGAACAGATGAATCCAGGAGCGTTGACCGCGCGAAATTCGTCCAAGAATCAAGGTCGCCGCGACGATGATGATGGCCAGGCCGTAGACGAACTTAGACTGGTCCTGAAACACCTGGTAATTAAAAGCCAAGGTTAATGTGAAGAGAGTAATCCCAAGCGTCAGCGCGATGAAGTGCTTCTGAAGGATCGAAGAGTAGAAGCTGGTCGTGCTCGCAGCCGAGAGCATCGCGAGCGAACCGGCGATGATGAGGCCCGCCACCGCCGCCACATAGGTCCAATCGACTCGGCCCGACAGGCCGGACTGCACGCGAACCGCGCGGGCCATAGTCATCGGGGCCTCGCACGAATGGGAAGCGGCATCGGCATCGGGACGGGAACGGGCGTCAACAAGGAAGTCGCCGGCTTCGCAGCCGTCGCGTCGGACATGCCGAAGTGCGCGAGGATCATCTTGCGCGCCACCGGCGCCGCAGTCGTGCCGCCGTGGCCGCCGTTCTCCACGAGGACGGCGATCGCGATCGACGCGGGCTCACCCGGCTTGGCCGCGTACACGATGAACCAGGCATGATCTTCCCCGTGCGGATTTTGCGCGGTGCCCGTCTTGCCCGCCACGTTCAAACCCACAATACGCGCGCCGCCGCCGGTGCCGGAGGAAATAACGGTTTCAAGGCCGCGCTGAACCTCGTCCCACGCTTCTTCCTTGGCCGACACGACGCCCAAGCGTTCCGACTTTTGGACGAAATCCGGACGGCCATCAGCGTAAACGACCTTCTGCATGTAGCGCGGTCGCCAGACGCTTCCTCGATTAGCCAAGGCCGCGGTCGCGATCGCCATTTGCAGGGGCGTGACGGTCAACTCGCCTTGGCCGATCGCGAGGTTAAGCGTATCGCCGTCGTACCAGCCCTTGCCGGTCTTCTTGCGCGTCTCCGGCCCAAACAGATGGCCGCCCTTTTCTCCCTTGAGCGGGATGTTTGTCTTCTGGCCCAGGCCGAAGGCATGCGCATAGCGTTCGATCGTGGCGCCCCCCACTCTAAGCCCAAGGGTGTAAAAATAGACATCGCAGGACAGCGCCAGGCCCATGAGCCAGGACACGCGTTTGTGGCCCTTATGATCCCAGCAAAGAAAAGTCCGTCCCCCAAGCTCGAAATGGCCCGGGCAGAATACCGCGTCATCGGGCCTTACGCGCCCTTCGCTCAGGGCCGCGAGACCCGCGATCGGCTTGAACGTCGACCCCGGAGGATAGGCGCCCGAGATCGCGTTGTTGAACTCCGTAAGGTCGATGACGGTGCTTTTGACTTCATTGGGGTCTGTTGAAAGAAAGGCGTTCGGATCGAAGTCCGGCTGGGAGCTCATCGCCAGAAGATCGCCGTTGCGCGGATCGATGGCGACGGCGGCGCCGCGACCCGTCAAGGTCCCCCTTAAGCCGTCGTCCGCCGCGCGCTGCACCGCCGCATCGATCGTCAAATGGATGTTGCTGCCCGCTTCCCACGGAATTTTATCGAGCACGCGCTTAAGCCGCCCCTGCGCGTCCACCTCCATACGCAGCCCGCCGTCACGGCCGTGCAGTTCATCCTCGAAAATTTTTTCAAGGCCAAGGCGGCCGGTGCGGGAGTCCACGCGATATCCCTTGGGCTTTCGCTCGCGCCACTCTCGAGAGCCCATTTTGCCCATGTAGCCGATCAAATGGCTTGCGAAGCGTCCAAACGGGTAGTAGCGCCGCGCCTCGACGATGAGATCGACGCCGGGATAAATGGTCTTGAGCTCCGAAAGCCGGAACATCGTCTGGGTCGGCAGGTTCTCCGCGAGACGGATGGCGCTTTCTTCGCGCACCGCCTGTTCAAGCGCCTCGAGAAGATCATCCGGATCGCGACCAAGCTGACGCGCGAGCTCCTGCGCGAGCGGTTTGAGATCCTGACGGCGGCGGTCCTTGCCGGGCAGGAAGATCAACGAAAACGCGGGCGCGTTGGTGGCCACGGGCACGCCGTTGCGGTCGTAAATCCGGCCGCGCGGGGCGTTCTGGTGGATCATCTGCGAGCGGTTGCGCTCCGCGGCCAGACGCCATTCCGCGGCCTGCACGAGCTGCATCTGCGCCAGGCGCAGGCCCAGCACGAGGCCTGCGGCCGCGATGCAGTACCAGAGAATCTCCAGGCGCTCCTGGGGCACTTCACCGCCGCGGCTCAACGGTCCCCCCGCGCGTCCCACATGAGCGAGGCGACGGTCACCGCCGCGGCGTTAAGGAACGGAGTCACCAGAATCGCGATCCAGCCGCTCCATTCGAAGCTCTTCGTAAAGATGAGCCCCAAAAGACCGAGGCCGATGAAGCTCGCCCAGGTAAACAGGAACGTTGTCGCGGCCAGCGGCCCGGCCGCGCGCAGATCAATTTGCCGCCGAGCGACGCCGACGAAATAGGCGGCCAAGATCAGGGTCAACGCGCTCGCGCCGAACAGCTCCGCGCGCGCGACATCGAGATAAAGTCCCCAGCCGAAACCCACCAGCATGCCAAGCACCGGTCCGCGCCGCGCCGCGATGAGAATCGTCAACACGAGCAGGAACTGAGGCGCCGCGCCCCAGTAGGCGAAATGAGTGTTCCACCACCACTGCACGAACATGGCCGCGATGAAGACAATCACTCCGCGCAGGAAGCCGATCATCGGGCTTCCTCGGGATCCAACACTTCATCCAAGGCCGCGGCCGCCGCGGATGAGACCACGACCGGAGCGGCTCGCTTGCGGCGAGGAGGCAAGGCCGTAACCGTCGAAATAGAAACGACCGCGACCGTCGTCGATAGGACCACCGGCCTGTAAACGGGAGGCCGGGCCTCGCCCTCAACGGGCTTCACGCGCAAAATCATCAATTCCTGAAGCGAGGAGGCGTCGGCGGCGGGCGTGACCTCAACGGACTGAAAGGTGAGAAAGGGATCCCGCGGGTTGACCCGCGCGACCCGGCCGATGAGCACATCGGAAGGAAATGTGGCGCTCGTCGGTGATGTGTACACCGAATCGCCTTCGGAGAGTTGGGACTCGGCGTTGAGATAATTCATGCGCAAACGAGGGCCGTCCTGCCCCTGCACGAGGCCCTCGAGGGTCCCCGAGGACAGGTAGGCGGCAGCCGCCGACAGTTCGTCCGTCAAAAGAAGGACCGTCGAACTGTTCGGCCGAACATCAACCACCCGGCCGACCGCCACGAGCAGGCCGTCACGGGGGCCAAGCACAGGATCGTTCAGTGAAACGCCCCGGTCGGAACCGGCATCCACGACGAGGCTGCGGTACCAATGAATCGGGTCGCGTTCCATGACGTGGACCCACGCGGGCGAGCGGCCCGAGGGCGCCTTCAGGACCAGCGCTCCGCGCAGGCGCTCGTTCTCAAGAGAGAGCGCGGAAACGGTGGTCGCGAGCCACTCCCCGCGTTTGAGGTCGGCGCGCAGGCTCTGGTTTTCGATGTCAGCCTGGAGCAACTGCTTGATGCGCGCGGGTAGTCCGGATACGCGCTCATAGCCCGCCTCGCCTTGATAGGCGAGGGGGTCAAGCAAATACCCCGCCCCTGCCTTGAAGGACCGGACCGGCGTCGATAAGGGCAGGGACAAAAGTAGAAGCGAGAGCGCCGTTAAGGCGCCCAGAACGAAGTTGGCGATCCGCGTTTCGCGTTGCATGTGAGCCCGGCTTAGGCCGGGGGCTTAACTCACTACACGAGCGACGGTTTTTAGCTTTGGGCGACCGCTCTTACGAGCGGTCTCGATAGGACGTGACGAAGTCCGGGCGCCGATCATCGATATGATCGAGCTCCTCGAGAAACTTCCCCGTCCCGAGCGCAACGCAGCTCAAGGGGTCCGCGGCACGATGCACCGGAAGCTCGGTCTCCTGCCGAATGAGGTCGGGAAGACCTCTCAGCAGCGACCCGCCTCCCGCGAGCATAATTCCGCGGTCCACCAAATCCGCAGCCAGTTCCGCCGGAGTTTCCTCCAGCGTGTTCTTGATCACGTCGAGGATGAGCTGCACCGGTTCCATCAG
>JAYTSX010000100.1:0-2260 GCA_043745445.1 Elusimicrobiota bacterium | reverse complement strand
CGCCGTGCGTGCTGGTCATCGGCTCGGAAGGCTATGGCATGCGTCCGCTCGTGCGCGCCTCTTGCGATGAGTTGATGCGCGTGCCCCAGTCGGAGCACGGCGTGGGCAGCCTCAACGCCTCTTGCGCGGCCACCGCCTTGCTGTACGAGATCTCCCGCCAAAACCGTAAGCCGAAGATTTGATGGGCCACGATCACCACCACCACCACGACGACGCGGTGAGTGAACGCCCGCTTTACGGCGTAATCGCGCTGACCGGCATGATTTTTTTCGTGGAGCTGGCCGGGGGCTGGTGGACCGGCAGCCTGGCCTTGATCGCTGATGCCGCGCACATGGCTATCGATCTGCTCGGTCTGAGCCTGACCTTATTTGCCGCGATGCTGGCGCGTATGCCTGCCGACCCGAAACGCACTTACGGTTACCGCCGTGTCGAGGTTCTCGCCGCGTTGGGCAATGCGATCGCGCTGATGGTCGCCACCGGGTTCCTTCTGCGCGAGGCCTGGGCGAGGTTCGCCTTCCCGACGGCGATCGCGGCCAAGCCGATGATAGTCGTCGCTTTCATCGGTCTCCTCTGCAATCTTATTTCCGTCGCGATGCTGTGGAAGTCCAGCCGCACGAACATCAACATGCGCGGCGCCCTGATGCATGTCCTTTCCGACGGGGCCGGCTCCCTGGGAGCCGTGCTCGCGGGCGTCATCATTCTAGAAACGCGTTGGTATCAGGCCGACGCCCTCGTTACCGTCCTTATCTGCGTCGGCATCATCCTCACCGCGTTTTGGCTGTTGCGTGACTCGGTTCACATCCTGCTCGAAGGCGCGCCCGCGCACCTCAATCTCGACGATATTCGCGCCGCTCTCAAGGAAATTCCCGGCGTGACGGATGTGCATGATCTTCACCTCTGGTCGCTGACGCAGGGCAAAGAGGCGATGAGCGGCCATCTCGTCCTGGCGCACGGCCGCGACCATGCTGAGGCGTTGCGCGCCGGAAAAATAGTGCTGGAAGAAAAATTCCACATTACGCATGTGACCCTGCAGATCGAAAAGGGCGATGCCGATTAAATTCGGACGCGTATTCGATTTTCTTCGGACTCGCACCGGTGCGAGTAGGCGCGGTCCGTTACCCAAGGCAACCGGATATTTTAAATTCGTTATTTTCGCCTTTCTCTGTTTGGCGTGCACGCGCGCCGAGGCGGCCGTTCGCCTTGGCGTCGTGGTGGTCGTCGACCAGATGCGGCCGGAATACCTCGATCGTTCCGATCTCTCTGACGGCGGCTTCCGCCGCTTGCGCCGCGAGGGCGCAGTCTTTGCGAATGCCCGCCACCTCCACATCCCGACGGAGACGGGCCCCGGCCACGCCGCCATTTCGACGGGCCGCAGCCCCGCCGTCCACGGCATCATCGCCAACGACTGGTACGACCGGGTCTCCGGCACGGACACCTATTGCGTGGCCGATTCCGTCTTCGGGATCGGGCCGGAGCATTTGCGCGGGCCGACGCTCGCCGATGCGCTAAAGGCGTCCGACCCGAAGGCGAGGGTGTTCTCGGTGTCGGGCAAGGACCGCGCCGCGGTACTGCTCGGCGGGCGCAAGGCGGATGTCGTCCTGTGGTTCGATCGCTTCACGGGCGAGTTTACGACCTCTTCCTACTACAATCGCCCAGCTTGGCTCGCCGCCTTCAACCGCCGGTTGAAGGCGAAGGGTCTTCTTCCGATGAAGGAAGGGCGCGTGCCCAAGGACCTTATGGCGAGTCCCGCCTACGACGCCGCCCTGGATCTGCTCGTCGCCGAGCTCGTCACGCGCGAGCGCGTCGGTCACGGGATCTCCACAGACCTGCTTCTGATCAGCTACTCGGGGACCGATCTGGTCGGCCACCGCTACGGGATCGACGCGCCGCAGATGGTCGCCCAGCTTGACGCTCTCGACGCGATCACGGGCCGGCTTCTTGCGCGCCTGGAAAAAGCGTCCGGCGGCTCTCTGTCCCTGGTTTTATCCGCCGACCACGGCGCGATCCCTCCGCCCGAGGATCCGTCGGGCAAGGCGCTCGGCGTCCGCCGCTTGAACTGGGACACCTTCGCCGACACGCTCGAGAAAACTTTGCAGGCCAAGTGGCCGCTTAAGGGCGCGGCCTGGATTCTTTCCAATCAGCTCCCGCATCTTTATTTGAATCGTCGCGCGGCGGAAGTCCTGGGCCTTGAGTGGCCCGTTTTCCTTCGCCAGGCGGCCAAGCTCCTGTCCGGCGTCGACGGTCTTGCCGGCGTCTATGT
>JAYTSX010000099.1:0-8308 GCA_043745445.1 Elusimicrobiota bacterium | reverse complement strand
CGGTCAGCGGACCATGCCGCTGTCCGGCGGCAAGATGATCCACGAGCCCTACCGCGACATCGCCGACTACCTCTCCAAGCTCGACCGCTACACCAATCTGGCCGCCAAGAAACGCTTTGAAGCCGGCAAGCAATTTACGATTTTTCACCACTTAATCCTCCCTTGGGAATTCTTCGCACGCGCCTTCCTAAAGCTTGGAATTCTCGACGGATATCCCGGCCTGGTTTGGGCCGGCCTGTCGTCTTTCCACAGCTGGCTCAAATATGTAAAACTGGGCCGGATGTACCGGGAGATTTCCAAATGATTCCAGCGCTTCTCGTCCTCCTCGTCGTCGGCGCGGGCCTCAGTGCCCGTTGGAACTGGTGGCGCCCTGCGGTGCGCGGCGGCATGCCCGTCCTGATGTACCACAAGATCGGAGATTACCCCCCCGGCTCGGAGCTTCAGAAGCTGTGGGTCACGACCTCTGATTTCCGCAAGCAGCTGCAGTACCTCAAGGACAACGGCTATACCGCCATCGATTTTTGCGACTGGCGCGATGCTGAGAAAGGAATCAAGCCCCTCCCCGCCAAGCCCGTCATGATCACCTTCGACGACGGGTACATGAATAATTACGATTTGGCCTACCCCTTGCTGAAAGAGTTCGGCATGAAGGGCTGCATCTTCCTCGTTTACGAGACGATGGAGAAGCACAACGGCTGGCACAATCCGAAGACCGAGCCCTGGCTCAAGATGCTCACCTGGGCACAGATCAAGGAAATGCAAGATTCCGGCCTCGTTGAATTTGGTTCGCACACGATGCGCCACCGGAATCTTTCCGAGCTTCCGATCGACGAGGTTCGGTGGGAGCTCACCGAGAGCAAGGCCCGCCTTGAGGAAAAGCTCGGCCGCGAGATGGTCGGCTTCGCCTACCCCTATGGCTCCGGCGCGTATAAGCCCGCGGTGCGGCAGGCGGCGCTCGACGCCGGCTACCGCTTCGATTTTTCGATCAAGCAGGGGATGTCGATCCTTCCCTGGGCGCGGGAGAAGGAGTCGGTTAAGCGCCTTTTAGTCCGCGGCGACGACAACATGTTCGACTTCCACTTGAACATGACGCGCGGCAAGGCCCGCTTCTGATGGACCTCGTCGCTCCCCGATCGATCCTTGTCATCCAATTGCGTCGCCTCGGCGATGTGATCCTGACGACGCCCGCTCTGGAAGCGCTGAAAAAGAAATATCCCGACGCCAAGCTCGATTTTCTCGTTGAGGCTCCGGGCGCGGAGGCGTTGGCCGGACATCCCGCAATCGACGAAATCCTGGTGTACGACGCTCAAGGGCCGGTGGAGGCGCTGAGATGGGCGTTCAAGATCCGCGCCCGCCGCTACGACTGGGTGATTGATTTCCTGGCCAACCCGCGGACCGCTTTACTGACGGCGCTGTCGGGCGCCGCAATTAAGGCCGGCCCCGGGCATGTCGCGCGTAAATACGCCTACAACCACCGCATGACGCAGTCCTCTCAGGCCTGTTACTCCGCCCTCGAAAAGGTCCGCTGGCTCGGGAGCCTGGGGGTTTCGCCCGAGGACGCCCCGGCGCTTCCCCGCCTAATGCTCGCGCCGCGTCCCGACAAGCTCGAAAATATCATCGGACTTGTCCCCCCTTCACGCAAGGAAACCCGCCGCTGGCCCGCGCCGTCCTACGCGCGCCTTGGCCGCCTTCTTCGCGACAAGCACGCATGCAAAATCAAAGTATTCTGGGGCCCCGGTGAAAAGGACCTTGCCGACGAAGTGGTCCGCGCAATCGGCGAGGGCGCTTACGCCATCGCTCAAACACATTCCATCACCGACCTTGCCCGCGAGCTGGTCTCATGTCGAGTCGTGGTGGGCAATTGCGCGGGGCCTAAACACGTGGCCCTGGCGCTCGGCGTGCCGACAGTAACGATTCATGGGTCCTCGGACCCGGTGGCCTGGACGCCCGTGCATCCGGACCACCGCTGGGTGCGCCTTGATGAGCTTCCGTGCATCGGATGCCGCTCCAATGACTGCCCCTACAATCTGGAGTGCATGCGTCAGCTGCCCGCCGAGCGGGTGCTGCCTGCCGTCGAACAGCTTCTGGCACGCACTGAGGCTCGGGCATGACCTGGTCCAAACGGCGCGATAATTTAAGACGCTCAGCGGGCGGGCGGGTGCTCCTGGGCGCGGCCTCCCTCGCTTACGGCGCCGGTGTCCTCGCCCGCCGTGGCCTGTACGCCGCGGGCGTTTTGCCGCGCAAGCGGATCGCGGCGAAGGTCATCTGCGTCGGCAACCTGACCACCGGCGGCACCGGCAAGACCCCGGCTGTTCTTTTGGCGGCCGAGACCTTGCGCAAGCGCGGACATGAAGTCGCGATTCTTTCGCGAGGCTACGGTCGGCAGGCCGCGGGCAAGGAAGTCACCGTACTCCTGGATGGGCGGCATGTGGACTGGCGCGAGTGCGGCGACGAGCCCTGGATGATCCACCAGTCGCTGAGCGGCCAGGGCATTCCTGTCCTCGTCTGCCCCGACCGCGCGAAGGCCGGGGAACTGGCCGTCGAGATGTACGGCAGCCGCGTGCTGATCTTGGATGACGGATTCCAACATCTGCGCTTGCACCGTGATCTTGACGTCGTGCTGGTCAATGCGCGCGACCCCTTTGGCGGACGAAGCCTTCTTCCTCTGGGGGACCTGCGCGAGCCGCTCTCGGCGCTGCGGCGCGCGGGCATGGTCGTGATCACGCACGCCGACCGCGTGACCGCCGCCGAGCTTTCGAGCCTGCGAAAAGATATCGAACAGATCCACCCCGGCGTGACGGTCGTCGAGTCCGCGCATCGCGCCGACCATCTTCTCGACGTGAAGACCGAGCAGAAGTCCCCGCTCACGAGGCTCCAGGGTCAAGCCGTCGTAGCCCTCTCCGGCATCGGCGATCCTCTTTCCTTTGAATCCAACCTCGAGGCCCTTGGCGCCACGGTCGCGCAGTCGTGGCGCTACCCGGATCATCATCCATATACGAGCCGCGAACTTAAATCCATCGAGGACCTCCGCGGTGGACTTCCGCTCGTCACGACCCATAAGGATTTTGTCCGGCTGCCCGCGGATTGGCGCGAGAGTTTGAGCGGGGAGATCTTCGTGCTTGGCATCAAGCTGGATCTGATCAAGGGCCGCAACACCTGGATCGACATGCTTGAGTCCTTGGCGGGAGGCAAGCGCAAATGAGATCGTGCGCCTATGGATTGCTCGCGGCCTCTCTTCTCGCCGCCTGCGCGGTGAAGCGCCGCGCGAGCGATCCTATGCCTGTCGCTTTCGTTCCGACTTCGGCCGCCCCGTTGCTCGTAGACCAGAGCACGGCCCCGATCAGCGTGACGCCCTCAGCGCCAGAGCCCGTCATCGTCAAGGCCTCTTCCGGGCCGGTTCAGATCACCGTCGTCCGCGCTCCAGCGACGCCGGCGCGCGTGTGGGGCCGGGTCGCGATCACCACCGCAATTGTGTCGCCATCGCAGTTGATCGGGCCCGCGGTTGCGTACTCGCCGGATTTCAAGGCGCTTCCGGTTTTCCCGGAGAAGCTGGTTTTCAGCATGTCGTGGGGCCTGCTATCGGTCGGAGAGGCGACTCTTGGCGTGGATAAGATCGTGATGTTCAACGGCCGCCCGGCCTATCACCTCGTCAGCGAAGCCCGCTCGAACTCCTTTTGCGACACCTTCTATGTGGTCCGAGATCTCAATGAGTCCTGGCTCGACGCGCGAACTTTGACCTCACTCGGCTACTCGAAAAAGGTCCGAGAGGGCCACTTTTTTCGCGATGAATGGGTTCTGTATGACCGCGACACCTCGACCTTCGTTAATCGTCGCACCGGCAAAGACGGGAACTTCAATGTACGCGTCGGGACGATCCCGGCGCAGGTTCAGGACATCCTGTCGAGCATTTTCTATACCCGTGCTCAGGCCCTTCAGGACGGCGCCGAGGTGAGGATAAACGTGAATACGCCGGACAACTGGCCGCTGATCATCAAGGTGATGAATCGAGAATCCCTCAAGGTTCCCGTCGGCAAGTTTCGTTCGGTCCAGGTCGAGCCCGCGATGGCCCGGGAAGGGATCTTCGTTCAGAAGGGCAAGCGTCTTCGCCTCTGGTTCTCCGATGATCCTCAAAAACGGATGCTCATGATGAAGGCCGAGGTTTTCTTCGGCAATGTCACGGCGACGTTGCGAGAAATGTTATGATCACCTCCCGTACGATGTCTTCCACGCTCACCGAGCGCAAAGAGCTTCTGCGGACCATCGCCCGTTTCCCCGGGCGCCGCGTCCTTGTCGTCGGTGATCTCATGCTGGATCAGTATGTGCGGGGCGCGGTCGGCCGAATCTCCCCTGAGGCTCCCGTTCCCGTCGTTCGAGTCACCGGCGAGTCCCACATTCCCGGAGGCGCGGGGAATGTGGTGAATAATTTGGCGTCGCTCGGCGCGAGCGTTTCCGTTCTCGGCGTCATCGGCGAAGATGACGCGGGCAGCCGGTTGCTGGAGCATTTCCGCGGACGCGGGGTGAATGTGGAAGGCGTGTGCGTGGATGCCGAGCGCCAGACCACGCAGAAATGCCGTGTCATCGCCGAGCGACAACAGGTCGTGCGGTTTGATCGCGAAACCTCCGGGCCGCTGTCGCACGCCACGGAATCCCGCCTGCTCGCCAGCCTCAGTGAAGAGATCGCGAAGGCCGACGCCGTCATCCTATCCGATTACGGCAAAGGCGTGATCAATCCCCGCGTTCTTGCGAGCGCGATCTCGTCTGCGCGCCGCCGCGGCATTCCCATCACGGTCGACCCTAAGCCCGAGCACTTCCGCCTGTATAAAGGCGTGACATGCGTGACGCCGAATACCTCCGAGGCCTGGGCGTGCATGCGCCGTGACGCCAAGACAGGCTCGGATGCGATCGACGAGCTTGGCAAAGATATCCTCAAGGTCCTCAAAAGCCGCTCGGTGCTGATCACGCGCGGGCCCGATGGGATGAGCTTATTTGAGACCGGCGGGCGGACCCGCGTGACCCACATTCCGACGCAGGCCCGTGAGGTGTTCGATGTCTCCGGCGCCGGCGACACCGTGATCTCGACCTTAACGCTGGCCCTGGCCGCCGGGGCCCCACTTCGCCGCGCGGCCGCGCTCGCCAACCACGCGGCCGGCATCGTGGTCGCCAAGCTCGGCACCGCCACGACGGACTGCAAGGAACTCTCGAGGGCGATCAAATGAGCGCCTGCCTCACCGTGATCCCCGCGCGCCTGGGCTCGATGCGTTTTCCGCGCAAGGTTTTAGCCACGCTCGCCGGACGCACGATGATCGAATGGTGCTGGCGCGCCGCGAAAGCCGCGAAACTCGGCCCGGTCCTCGTGGCGGTGGACAGCCGTGAAGTGGCCGATGAGGTCCGACGGTTCGGCGGCGAATTCGTGATGACCTCCCCCTCCCTGCCGTCCGGCTCCGACCGCGTCTGGGCCGCGGCGAAAGGCCGGCGTGAACCGATCATCTTGAACTATCAAGGCGACATGCCCCTTTTGAAACCGGCCACGCTTCGCGCCACCGTGAAGGCGCTCAGGAACGGCGCGGATATCGCGACCTCGGTGATAAAGCTAGACGATGCGTCCCGGCGCGGAGATCCTAATGTCGTAAAGGCGGTTTTAGCCAAGAACGGTCGCTGTCTGTATTTTTCCCGCGCGCCGGTGAGCTCGTGGGAGCACCTGGGGCTCTATGCGTACCGGCGCGGCGCGTTGAAGCGCTTTGTGTCCATTCCGCCTTCCCCTTTGGAGAAATCCGAGAAACTCGAGCAGCTTCGGGCGCTTGAGGACGGAATGATCATCAGCGGCGCGATTGTGCAGGAACGCCCGGTCGCCGTGGACGTGCCCAACGATTTAAGACGCGCCGAGACCATGTTGCGCCGAGGACACCAATGACCACTAAGTATATCTTCGTGACGGGCGGAGTCGTGAGCTCGCTGGGCAAGGGTATTACCGCCTCCTCGATCGCCAAGCTTCTGCAGGCGCGAGGCCTGCAGGTCACGATGCTTAAATGCGACCCGTACATCAACGTCGATCCGGGCACCATGAACCCGTTTCAGCACGGCGAAGTCTTCGTCACCGAGGACGGAGCGGAGACCGACCTCGACCTCGGCCATTACGAGCGATTTCTCAACAAAGAAATGCACCACTTCAATAATTTTACGGCTGGAAAGGTTTACGAAACCGTGATCGCGCGCGAGCGCCGCGGCGACTTCCTGGGAACGACCGTCCAGGTCATCCCGCATATCACCGATGAGATCAAGAACCGGTTCCGCGCCGCCGCGAAGGGCGTCGACATCGCGATTATCGAGATCGGCGGCACCGTCGGCGATATCGAAAGCCTCCCGTTTATGGAGGCCGCCCGCCAGATGGGCCTCGAGGCCGGCCGCGAGAATTCCTTGTATGTGCATGTGACTTTGATTCCGTACATCAAGGCCTCTGAGGAGCTCAAGACCAAGCCGACCCAGCATTCCGTGCAAAAGCTTCGCGAGATCGGGATCGCTCCGGACGTGCTCGTGTGCCGCTCCGAGAAACCCGTCGATGCGAACATGAAGGCGAAGCTCTCGATGTTCTGCTCCGTGCCCAAGGAGTCGGTGATCGAGGCTCCGGATGTGGAAAGCATCTACGAGGTCCCCATGGTGTTCCACAAGCAGGGCCTGGATGACCAGATTATGATGCTCCTGCGGCTGCGCACACAGTCCAAGGACCTCGACAGCTGGAACGAGGTCGTGCGCCGTCTCAAAAACCCCAAGCGCGAGATCGTGATCGCGCTTGCAGGCAAGTACACCGACTATAAAGACGCTTATAAGTCTGTCAACGAGGCTCTCGTTCACGGGGGCATCGCCAACGAGGCGAAGGTCAAGATTCGCTTTCTCGACACGACGGATCCTAAGATCCATGAACAGCTCGAGGGGGTGCATGGCATCCTCGTGCCCGGCGGCTTCGGCGATCGCGGAATCGAGGGGAAGATTCGCGTCGCCCAGCTCGCGCGCGAAAAGAAAATCCCCTATTTCGGGCTGTGCCTGGGTCTTCAGATCGCGGTCATCGAGTTCGCCCGGAATGTGCTCAAGCTCAGCGGCGCGCACTCGACTGAGTTCGACCAGAAATCCCGCTACCCCGTCATCGATCTTTTGCCGGAACAAAAGACCGTAAAAGACAAGGGCGCGACGATGCGGCTTGGGACCTACGAGTGCACACTTAAGAAAGGGAGTCTCGCGCACAAAGCCTACGGCACGCTGAACATCTCCGAGCGACACCGCCACCGCTTCGAGGTCAACAACAAGTTCCGCAAGCTTCTTGAAGACGCCGGGCTGAGCATCGCCGGCCTGCACGCGCCCAAGAATCTCGTAGAGATTGTCGAGCTCAAGGACCACCCGTGGTTCCTTGCGACCCAGTTCCACCCAGAGTTCAAGAGCCGCCCCGAGGCGCCCCACCCGCTGTTCAGGGACTTCATCGCGGCCTGCGTCGAGCGCGCCGAGACGCACGCGAGGAACCCGATCCATGCGTGAGAATATCGTCAAAGTCGGCAAGGTCTCCTTCGGCAATGATCTGCCCGTCGCCTTCATCGGCGGGCCCTGCGTCATCGAATCCGAGGCCCTCCTGCGCACCGTCGCGCGCGCGCTGAAGAAGGCCGCGGGCAAGGGCGGCTTTGTGCTTAAGGCCTCATTTGACAAGGCGAACCGAACCTCGGTGAAGTCCTACCGCGGCCCGGGGATGGAAGAGGGCCTGCGCACTTTGGCCAAGGTGGCCGCTGAGTTCGGCGTTCCGTGCGTGACCGATGTGCATGAGCCGGCGCATGCCGCGATCGCGGCTCGTTATGTGGACATGCTGCAGGTTCCGGCCTTCCTGAGCCGTCAAACCGATCTGCTTGTCGCCTGTGGACGGACGGGCAAGGCGGTCAATGTGAAGAAAGGGCAATTTTTGTCGCCCTGGGACATGAAGCACGCCGTTGAAAAAATTCTTTCGACCGGGAATAAAAACATACTTCTTACCGAACGCGGGGCCACCTTCGGCTACGGAAATCTGATTGTCGACATGCGCTCCTACGAAATCATGCGCGGCTTCGGCTTTCCTGTCGTTCATGACGCGACTCACTGCGTTCAGCTTCCCGGGGGCAACGGCGCCACCACCGGCGGTCAGCGGCAGTTCGTGCGCCCGATCGCTCGGGCCGCCGTCGCGGTCGGCGTCGCGGGCGTGTTTTTTGAGACCCACCCAAATCCCGACAAGGCGCTCTCGGACGGCCCCAACGCCCTGGCGCTGTCCACCATCCCGTCTTTTCTGCGCGAAGTTCGC
>JAYTSX010000098.1:0-2304 GCA_043745445.1 Elusimicrobiota bacterium | reverse complement strand
GGCTCAAACGTTGCTACCCCCGCTCCGCCCGTCGGCTCAACACGATCGGCCTCGGCAGCGCGATCTGGGAGCGGGACATCGTCCCGGAGTTGGCCGCGAGCGGCCTCACGAACGTCAGCGTCAGTCTCAACACCGCCGATCCGAGGCAGTGGGCGATGCTGCACCGGCCTCGCCCGGAGATGAGCGCAAAGGGCTTCGAATCCGTCCTCGAGTTCGTACGCTCATGCGTGCTGTCTGACCTTCGGACGACCGTTACGGCCGTCGAGCTTCCGGGCGTGGATCTTCCCGCGGTCCGCCGCCTGGCCGAGTCGCTCGGCGCCTCCTATCTCACGCGGCCGCTGCTGGCCGCTCAGGAGATGGCGCAATGAATGGCCATTATGGTGCGTGACGGACATTATGGCCGCCGATTATCTAGACGCATTACGCCCCCTGTTCGATTGCCTGACAGACGGCGTCTGTGTCTCCGACGCGAAGGGCCGGTTGCTGTATGCGAACGAGGCAGCGGGCCGCCTGCTCGGCTCCACAGCGGAGGAAGCGGTGAAAACGGCGATCTGCGGGCCGCTGTGCGGCAGCATCGAGGGCGCTTCCTGCGGCGACGGCGCTGCCTGCTGCCCACTGAAGGTCCCGCGCGGACCGGAGGCGTCGGTCACCTGTCTCGGCCGACACGCCCCTACCGGCCGAGACTTGCGAGTTCGTTGCCTGCGCTCGCCGCTCGGCAGCGGCGAGCGGCATATCATCGTGATCGAAGACGCCTCGGTCGAAGCCGAGGCGCGGCGGCAGCGCGAAAGCTGGCGCCAGATGCTCGCACACGACCTGCGGGCTCCGCTGACCATCGCGAAAGGAACGCTGCGCATCCTCGAGGACATGGGCGCCGGGCACCTGCTAACACTCGAAGACATCGGACTGCTCCGAAACGGCGTTCGCAACTGCGGGCGGATGGAAGCACTCATCGACTCATATCTCGAGACCGAGCGCCTCATGGAAGGCTCGATGCCCGTTAACCCCGCCGCCGTGGACGTCGCCGGCCTGATCGGAGAGGTCCGTACCGAGCACGCCGCCGTTGCCGTCGCGCGCGGGCTCGCGCTTGAGGGTGGCGCGCCAAAGGGCCTGACCGCGCGCGCGGATCCGGAACTTCTTCGCCGGTCCCTGACCAATCTAGTCGAAAACGCGCTGAAATTCACTCACTCCGGCGGACGCGTCGACATCGGCGCCTCCGCCAGCGGCGGCTCGGTCCTGATCAAAGTGGCCGACGACGGACCGGGCATCCCGGCGAGCGACCTTGCGCGCATCTTCGACCGCTTTTTTCAAGGCTCGAACGGCGGACGCCGTCACGGGCTCGGCCTGGGCCTCACCTTCTGCCGTGCGGCGCTGCGCGCGATGGACGGCGAAGTCGAGGTCGAATCGGAGGAAGGCAAAGGAAGCGTCTTCACTTTGCGCCTGCCGCAGATGTCCGCCGAAGGAGGCGCGTCATGAGCGTTTTCAAATCCCTGTCCGAAGAGCATTTCCTTCTGTTGAACCTCGTCGGCCGGCTCGAGCGGGCGGCCGACGCGAAGGACGCCCGCAATCTCCTTCTCGTCCTGCTCAGGGCGCTCGAGGCGCACGAAAACCTGGAACATCTGGTCTTTGATCGGGAGGCCCAGGCGTCCGGCGAGAAAGGGGCGGCGTTGGCGCTGATCGAACGCCAGCACCTGGCGCTGGGTGAGCTCCGGGCAGAAGCCTCCGAGTTGCTCAGGAGCCTTGGGCGCGAGGACGACGCCGCGATACGAGGATTGACCCAGCGCTTGGCGCGCCTGCTGCGGCGCCACTTCGATGACGAAGAGCGGACATTATGGCCGCGCTTCAACGCGGCCGCCGGACGCTCCCGGCTTCACCGCCTGGCCCGGGGCGCGCGCGCGCAGGTCAAGGCGATGAAGAAGGAACTCGACGATTACCGGATCGCCGTGGAGGACTACCTGACCTGAGCCCGCGGCCGGGCCGGAGTCCGCTTCCTGGAGAAAGCGATCAAGGCTCTCAGGAGGTCCATGCTCGTCACGATGCCCGCGAGTTTTCCCCCCTTCGTGATCAGGACGCGATGGATGCGGCTTTCAATCATGACCTTCGCGACCTTCTCCACGGGCGTCTCCTCGTCGAGCGCGATCGCGCCCGGGGTCATGATCTGCTCGACTCTCGTCTTATCCATTTCCTCAAGGTGAAACCCGAAGGACCGCGCCGAATCGTCGAGCTCCCGATGGTAGAGCGGCGCGCCTTCGCCGGAGTCCCGCCGCGCGCGCACGAGATCCGTCTGCGAGACGACCCCGAGGATCG
>JAYTSX010000097.1:0-8455 GCA_043745445.1 Elusimicrobiota bacterium | reverse complement strand
GGCGTTTCGTCAGGACCGCCGGGGCCGTGGCCATCGCGCTATGCGCGGTGCCGGAACTGGACTCCGAAAGCGTTACTTTGTCGACCTATTACCCCGCGCCCTCCGGCGTTTACACGAACATGATCACGACGTCCGACACCTATTTGGCGCGCGACGGCGGCAATGTGGGAATCTTCACAACGACCCCGGGGGCCAAGCTCGATGTGAACGGCACGACGAATTTGCGTGCGGGCATAACGGGTACTTTCGGCTTGGTGCCGAGCTACGTTAACTGGAACGCTTACGGCACAGGGTCCGGCGGCGCGGCGATCTACAACTCGAATGAAGCCGTATACCAAGCGCTGATGCTCGTCGGCAACAACTCTGGCGGTGCCGTCCGGCGCGTCAAGGTGTGGGATGAGCTGACGGTCAACGGCAACTCCATCGTCACCGGTAATCACACCGTCTCGGGCAACGCCACTATCTCAGGCTACGTCGCCTCGAGCAGTTACGTCCGCGCGGCCACGGCGGTCGTGTCCCAGCAGGGACCCTCCTGCGGCGCACCGCTCGAATACAGCTATCCGACTTTCGGCGGAGGGACCGTCGCGCTCTGCCCCGGCCAATATGTGACGACGACGACCGGGTGGTACACGAAGTACGTCGTGCTCCCGGTCGACCGCGGACCCAATCTGGTCCCGCCTGTCGCCCCCACGGCCAACTACATCTGTTGCCCTTGCCCGTCGAGCGGCTGCATTCTTTAAAAGTAGTACAGTTTAAGCTGTCCCATGGCACTCCATCTGCCGGTCAATGGTGTCTGCAACATTAAGTGTGTGTTTTGCTCCTCCGAGGGCCGCACGGGGACTTACGCCCTCAAATATCTTCTCGACGAGATAGACCGGGACAAGACCGGCCATATCCAAATCTCGGGCGGTGACCCGATGCTCAAAGACCCCGCCGAGCTGCTTGAGATTCTGCTCCATTGCCGCAAGAAGGGGAAGATCATCGAGTTTCAGACGAACGGCATCCTACTGACGCGCTACGACGCGAAGCGCCTGAAGCTGATCCGCGGCCTGGTGAACTTCTTCAACGTCAACTTCTCCGCGCACACGCCCGCCCTCGACCTCGAGGTCACCGAAACGCCCGGCGCGTTCGATTGGCGCGTGGCCGGCGTGCGCCAGTTGATCGCGCAAGGCTCCAAGGTCCGCCTCAACTACATCGTGCACTCGCTGAACTACCGCCACTGCGAGGACTTCGTCCGCTTTGCGGCGAAGGAGATGCCGGGCTTCGAGTGGATTCAGTTCAGCTATTGCAAGGGCATGGGCCGCGCCAAGGGCAACGAACTGATCATGCCGCGCTTCGAGGAGGCGGCGCCGTTTCTCAACGCCGCGTTCAAGGCCTGCACGGAGGCCGGTGTGGACTTCGACGTCGACCACATCCCGGTCTGCTTCGTCATCGACTACAAGGATCATCACGCCGACTACCACAAGATGCTCGAGCACAAGCCCGGCTATCACCTGGCGGAGAAGCAGCAAATCGCCGACTGCGACGGCTGCGTCATGCGCGAGGCGTGCCCCGGGCCCCGTCGCGACTATCTCGAGATTTACGGCGAGCTCAAGCCCATGCCGCTCATCAAGGCGGTCAACCCCTGAGCGCGCTTCCGGCCGCGGCTCCCGGCCTCGATGTCGACGCGCTGCGCGCGCTCTATCCGGCCCTCGGCCGGGAAGTGGGCGGTAAGCGCCTGGTTTACCTCGACAGCGCCTGCACCGCGCTAAAGCCCGTGCGCGTCGCCGACCGACTCGCGGATTTCTATGCGAACTGGGGAGGCTGCGGGGGCAAGCGCTCCACGCACCTGCTGAGCCAGCAGGTCGAGGACTGGTTTCAGGACGCGCGCCGCGCGGCCGCCAAATTCCTAAACGCCGAGTCCACGAACGAGATCGTGTTCACCTCCGGCACGACGGAGGCCGCGAACATCGTCTGCGGAGGCTTCCCGTTCGACTCCGAGCGGCGCAAGGTCGTCATCACCGACCTCGAGCATAACGCGGTGGCGCTTCCGTTCATCGAGGCCGCGCGCGCGGGACGCATCGAGCTCGCGATCTGCCCGACGACCGACGGGCGGCTCGACCTCGACCGCCTCGCGGCCATGCTCGACGAGAAGACCGCGCTCCTGGCGATCACTCACGCCTCGAATGTGATGGGCGGCGTCGTGCCCGTCGCGGAGGCCGCGAAGCTCGCGCGCCGCAAAGGGATCAAGGTCTTCGTCGACGACGCGCAGTATCTCGGGACGCATCGCGAGGATGTGTCCACGCTGGGCGCGGATTTCGTCGCGTTCTCGGCGCACAAGCTCGGCGGCCCGTTCGGAGTCGGGGTGCTGTGGGGCCATGAGACGGAGCTCAATCGGCTCGGGACCTGGAAGCTCGGCGGCGGCACGGTGAAGTCCGTCGCCTGGGACCTTGAAGGCGCGCCCGAGCCCGTCTACCTCGACGCCCCGGGGCGCTTCGAGGCGGGCGTGCAGAATTTCGGCGGAGCGATCGGCCTGCATGAGGCGCTCAAGCTCCGCGAGTCCCTACCCGCCGCGGCCCTGCGCGCGCATGTCGGAGGCCTCGTACGAAGGCTTGCCGAGGGGCTCGCCAAGCTCGACGCCGTCCGCGTCCTCGGAAAGACGGAGGATCTCGAGAAGGGGAGCCTCGTCTCGTTCGCGGCCGCGCGCCCGGACTTCTCTCCGGTGGACTTCAATCTTTTTCTGAATCACGAGCTGCCGGGCCGCTTCATCGCGATTCGCGTCGGCGAGCATTGCGCGCACCTTCAGCACCGGCGCCTGGGCCTCGATGCGACGGCGCGCGCCTCGCTCGGCGCCTACAACACGGCGGCCGAGGTGGATCTGTTCCTCGATGCGGCTCGCGCGTACGCGAAGGAGGCTCACGGTGGCTGAGTCTCCCCGGATCATGACGGAGCTCCCTCAGCTCGAGCGGATCGACCGCGAGAGCTTCGACGGGACGAAGTGCTTCGACATCCTGCTGAACTACAACTGTTCGGCCAAGTGCCTGTTCTGCTCGCAGGACTTCGAATGGCGAAAGGAGCCGAACGATCTCCCGTTCGAGAAAGCCGTCGAGTTCATGTACATGGCTTACAAGAACGGCTACCGCCGGCTCGGCTTCACGGGCGGCGAGCCGACGATCCGACCGGAGCTGCCGAAGCTCATCGCGATCGCCAAGAAGATCGGGTACGGCTATGTGCGCATTCAGACCAACGGCATCCGCATCGCCGACTATGAATACGCCAAAACGCTGAGGGACGCGGGGCTCACCTTCGTGAAGTACTCCCTGCACGGCCATACGGCCGAGCTTCACGACAAGCTGGTGGCGGTTCCCGGCGCCTTCGAAAAGAATCTCAAATCAATCGAGAACCTGAAGAAGCTCAATGTCGGCATCGGCGTCAACATCGTCCTGAATGAGCTCAATTACCGCCACTTGGTCGAGTTCTACGAATTATTTCTGCTCAAGCTACAGCTGTCGAATTTCGTCATCATCGCGCCCCTCTACGAGGGGAACATGAAGCTCAATGTGAAGAAGGGCGCGGACATCGGCGTCCGGATGACGGACATCGCGCCTTACATCAAGCAGGCTTACGAGGTCTTCACCAAGATCAACTACCCGAAGCCGCCGCTCCTCCTCCATTTCACGCCCTGCGTCCTGCCGGGTTACGAGCAGCAGATGCTGGGCTGGTCGGCCTTCAACACGATGGTCGTCAACCCGCTGGGCGAGAAGCGCGACCTCGACCAGACGGCGCAGGCGCACACGATGAAGACCGACGAGTGTAAAAAGTGCGTCTACAATGACCGCTGCATCGGCTGGGACGCGAGCTACGCGCGCTACTTCGGCACCGACGAGATCAAGCCCATCCTCGAGATCCCTGAACGCTACGACGCGCACGGGCCCCGGATGGAGCAGCACGAGGGCCGCGCCGGAATTTTGACCGACAACGAGCAGTGCGTCATCGAGGTCCTCAAGATCCAGAACAATGTCACGACGAAGCAGTTTCTCGCCACCGCCGAGTCCCTGCCGTTGTGCAAGGACTGCAAGGACGAGAACGCGGTCATCAACGCGGCGGATACTTTGATTAAAATGGGCGTGGTGAAGCGCGATTTCGTGAAGGGCAAGTACCTCTGGTCGTTATTGAAGGTGCCGGAGGCGCGCTCATGACCGCGCACGGCGCGCCGTCCCCGGGCCGGATGCAGAAGCTGGTGCTGTTCACCGGCTTCTCCTGCAACAGCCACTGCCATTTCTGCATCGACCTCAATAAGCGCGACCTGCCCGACAAGTCGACCCGCACGATCGTCGAGGAGATGGTCGCGGCCAAGCGCGCCGGCGTCGAGTATCTGGAGCTGATCGGAGGCGAGACGACGGTGCGCGGCGACTTTCTGCCGATCGTCCGCGCCGCCAAGAAGCTCGGCTTCAAGGACATCGTCGTCGTGACCAACGGCCGCATGCTGGCCTACCCGGAGTTCGCCAAGGACACCGTGGCGGCCGGCGTGACCGACCTGGTGTTCTCGATCCACGGCCACGACGCGAAGCTCCACGACGATCTGACCTACGCCCCGGGCTCCTTCAACGACCTTCTCAAAGGCATCGAGAATGTCCGCAAGGAAGGCCTGGAGCGGATCTTCGGGAACTGCACCGTGATCAAGCAGAACATGAAGCATCTGCCCGACATCGCGCGGCTCTTTTTAAAGCTGGGCATCCACCATGTGGAGTTCATCTTCGTCGACCCGACCTACGGGGGCGCGTACACCAACTTTGACGGTCTTGTGCCGAAGATCTCGGAGGCCGCACCCTACATGCGCGAGGCCCTCGACGTAGGCCGCGTCGGCGGGACGCGGGACTTCGTCGCGCGCTATGTGCCGCTGTGCCACTTCCCCGACCACCTCGACCAGATTTCGGAGATCCGCGAGGTCGCGACCTTCCAGACGCGCCACTGGGCTCCGGATTTCAAGAACGACGATGTGGGCGCGGGCCGCGTGATCGCGGGACGCGAGAAGCCCGAGCTGTGCAAGGGGTGCTCGCTCTACGACCGCTGCGAGGGCCTCTGGAAGGAGTACCTGCGCCGCAACGGCGACTCGGAGCTGAAGCCGGTCAAGCTCCAGGTCCCCGCGAGGTAGGCCGTTGCCCGATTTCCCGATCTGGCCGCAGTGCAACATCGCCTGCGTCTTCTGCTCCAATCCCGTCGAGGGCTTCCGCCACACGACGGACAAGTACGGGTTTGAGGAGCTCAAGAAAAAGGTCTCCGACTACAAGTCCGGCCTGCGCACCTTCGTGAAGTTCGACGAGGAGCGGGACTACTTCAACCTGACCGGCGGCGAGCCCACGAACCACCCCGATTTTCTGAAGATCCTCGCCCACATCCGCACGGAGTTCCCGCAGAACCTCATCCGGCTGCTCAGCAACGGGCGCATGTTCGCCTACGAGGACTTCGCGCGGCGGACCTGCGGGATCGGCCAACACCCCTTTGAGATCGCCGTCCCGATGTTCGGCCCGACGGCGGCGACGCACGAGAGCATCTCGCGCACGCCGAAGAGCTTTGAACAGACCACGCTCGGGCTGCGCCACCTGGAGAAGCACCGCAAGCCAGGTCAGCTCGTCGAGATCCGGATCATCATGACGAAGGTTCAGGCGCGCTATCTCGACGGTCTCCTGGACTTTCTGCTCGCGGAATTCCCGTGGGTGGATCGCGTTGTCTTTTTGTTTGAGGAGATCGAGGGCTTCGCTGAGCAGTACAAAGGCCAGCTCAAGTTCACGCAGTCCGAATGCGCCGCGCATCTCGACCGCAACTACGAGAAGCTCAAGCGCTTCAAGGACGCGAGGCTGTACCACTTTTCGCTGTGCACCGTGCCGACGCGGCTCTGGCCGTTCGTCTGGAACACGCTCGCGGGCTTCAAGGTGACCTACCAGGAAGGCTGCCGCACGAAGTGCGAGTACAAGAATCAGTGCGTGGGCGTCCACCGCAGCTACATCAAGCATATGGGCGCGCCCGACATCGCCGCGATCACGGAGCGGCGGCCGGTGACGCTCAGCGGCCACCCCTATCACCCGATCGCGGCCGTCGAAGAGCGCGCCCTCCAGCCCTGATGCCCGCCTCGGCCACGGTCCGTCTGGCGTCCGTCGACGAGAACGCGCTGCTCGGCGCCGCCTACTTGATGACGCGGGACGCGTTTGTGCTCGTGGCCCGCAACGGGAAAGGCGGTAGCGTCGAGCTCTGGCCGAAGAAACGGCAGGCGCCCAAGACGCTCGCCGCCGCGTTCCGTCGCGAGTACGCCAACCAGCGGCTGCGCTGGGCGCTGTCCCGTGAAGGGCTCGGCCTGCGCGCGGAGACTTTGCGCCGCGCGCTCGTGCTCGCCGCGGCGGCCGGCGGGCGCCCGCAGGCGCCGCAGGCGACGCTCACGCCGGAGCAGAAGGCCGAGATCGCGGCGCTGCTCGCCGAGGCCGACGCGGACGCGGGCCCGAAGGATCCGCTCGGGATCACCCAGCCTTGGGAAGAGAGCCGCAAAGAGCGATGAAGATCGTCAAAGGCGTCGTCGTCGTCAAGCTCGGCAAGCCGTTGTATGGCGCCGAGGGTCTCGCCGCGGGCGCGCTGGCGCTCGGCACGCGCGCGCAGGTGTCCGTCGATGAAACGAAAACGGCGTTCGTCGTCGAGATCGCGCCCGCGGCGCCGCTGCCGCCGGCCGAGCTGCTGGCTCTTGCCGGGGAGTTCCTCAACGAAGCGCTCAATCACGAGTACCGGCAGCGAGTCGTGCGCGCGAACGCGCCGTTGACCCAGGCCGTGTTCGCGCCGTTGTTCGCGAAGGGCTTCCCGGCGGTGCCCGCCGATCCGCTCGAGGAGCTCGAGCCGACGGTGAAGGCCGATCGCGCTCGCGATCTCGAAGAGCTGCTCGCCCAGGCGCGGAGCATGCGATGAGCATCCTCACCGCCTTCGACAAGGCGCCCTCGGCCCGCGCCGGCGTCGCCGCGCCGCATCAGTACCGGATCTTGGGCGGCCGCGTCCTGATCACCGACGAGCTCGGACGGTGGGCGCTCCTGACCCGGCCGGAGTACGACCGCTACCTTGCCGGGTTGAAGCCCGCCGATCCGTTGTGGTCGCGCCTTCAGGCTCGAGGCTTTCTGGCGGAGGCTTTTGATTTCGACGCCGCGGCTCGGCGGCAGTTCGAGCGCGGCCTGCTTTCGTGGAAAGGCCCGTCGTCTCATGTGATCCTCCTCGACGGGCCGGCCGGCGCCTTGAGCCTCGATCGGGCGCGCGAGATCGTGGAGTTCATCTTCCGCTGCCCGGGGCCTCAGCTCGCGCTGGAGCTCGTCTTCACCGACGCGTCGTCCTGCTGGCCGGTGCTGTGGTTTATCGTTCAATACGCGCGGCGCAAGGGGGAATGGTCCCGTCGTCCGGTGTTCCTCGTCGCGCGCGGGCGGAGGATGACGCCGGAGCAGGCGGACTTCCTGCGCGCTCACGGCGTGACGCGGAGCGCGACCCTCGAGCTCGACGGCAAACCTGAGATGGGAAAGGCCCCGCCCTTTCGCGCGCAGCGGGCGCGGGCGTACCTGAAGCCCGGCGCGGCCGAGCCGCGCGCGTGGGCGCAGTGGTTTGAGAAGTGGGGCTTCGAGTCGGTTCTACTGCTTCCGGCCGCGCTCGACGAGAAAAGCGCCGCAGACCTCGTGGCCTTCCATGGAGAATTCTTGGAGTGGCTGCTCGAACACGGCGAAGAGGCGAATCTGCGCGATGTGTGGACGCTGTCGTTTCTGGCCGGGCGGCTGTGGAGCCTTCCCGGCGTGGACGCCCTTGAGCAGCTCGCTTACGACGCGGCCGGACGCGTGTTCACTTCCGAAGAAGCGGCCGCGGGCGCCGTCGAGCTGTGCCTGGGCACGGTGGGGGAGCTTCGCTACCCCGACATCGCGCTCCGTCCCGCGACTCGGGCCGTGATCGCGGCGAGCCACCCCGACAATCAGCCGCTGTGCTCTCAATGCGTTTACCGGCCGTACTGCACGGTGCCGCCATCTCTCGCCCTGAGATTACAAGGTTCTCTGTGGGGGCAGACGCCCGTGAGCTCCGCGTGCGCACTTCATATGGGAATTTTGGACCACATCTTCGGACACTTTGTTGATGAAAAGTGGTTAATTTTACTCGATAAATGGCATGTTGACATGACATGACGATCCTGCTACACTAATCGCTAGCGCCCGAGCGCTTCCTTTATTGTAAGGGATTGGGATGAAATCTAAGAAAAAGCTGACTAAGAAGGTGCCGAAGAAGGTCTCCGCTCCTGTCCGGGCCAAGCTCTCCGACGCTCAGGCGTCGTTCACGCTCGAAGTCAAACAGGAAGGCCTCGAATCTATTTTGGGCGCCGCTTACCTGATGATGGACAAGGCCTTCGTGTCGCTCTCCGGCGACCGCGCGACTAAAATCTCCGTCGTCCTGCGCCCGAAAAACCCCAAGGCAC
>JAYTSX010000096.1:0-8505 GCA_043745445.1 Elusimicrobiota bacterium | reverse complement strand
GATCCGAGGCCTTTACCACGACGCTCGCATCTCCGCTCTGGGCGAGAAAGGTTCGCACATAGCCCGCCGCGTCGCGCGCGCCGATACGAAGACTCTTGAGCGGAGCGGTCAGCATGCGCTTCTCCGAGATCGCCGCCGTCAACTCCGCCCAGGCGAAGTAGGCGACCCACTTCATGTGAGGAGACGTCGCGCACCACGGGTCGCGCACGCCGCGCAGCGGCCGGGGAATCTCGCCGTCATTGCCCCAGGCCGCGCCCGCGTCCGTTGTAGCGCCCCCGCAGCAGGCGTGGTAGTACACGCGCATGAGGCTACCATTCCAGCCAAGAACCTCGCCGCGCGTCTGGCGCACGGCCGCGCGCACATTCTCATTAACCAAGGTCATTCCTTTATAGACCTGCGAGCGGGTGTCCGAGGTCAGGTCAAAGCCGTCCTTACGGAACTTGCCCTTATTTGCGTAGGTGAAGGTGCGCGCGACGACTGCCTGCGCCTTAAGTGCCTCAAGCGGCCAATTCGGATCCATCTCGTGCGGCAACACGCCCTCTAGATACTCTTCGACCGAGGCCTCCTCGACGACGGTCAGGGTCTGGCCGGGATCAAGCCTCAGGATCATAGCGCCGCGATAAAAATTCTGTCCGACGCGTATACGCGCGCCCGCTGAGGGGATCAGGCGTGTCTCCGTCTTTAGGCGCATATCCGCCAAGCGCAACCCGCCTTCACGAGGGCGCAGCGTGAGCTCGCCCTTCCACTCCAACAGCTTTTTCTTGGCGCCGGGCTGCGCAATCATCACCTCGCCCTCGGGCTTAATCGTGACGGACCCGACCTGACGGGCGATCGCGACCTGGACATTCCCGGCGGCGGCCGACAGCGCGACCACGAAGGCAAGAGCCGGCGCCGCGATCACAGAAGGTCGAGCGCGCGACGAGGGGGCTTGAGGCCCAGATGGGCGTACGCCTTGGGCGTGGCCGTGCGGCCGCGCGGCGTACGGGCCAGAAAACCCGCCTGTATCAGGAACGGCTCGACGACATCGGTGACCGTATCGAGCTCCTCGCTGACGGCGATGGCCAGGTTCTCGACGCCGACGGGGCCTCCGTCGAACTTCTCGATCACGGCCTTCAGCAGGCGGCGGTCCATCGGGTCCAGGCCCTCGGCGTCCACCTCAAGCTTGGACAACGCATGACGGGCGACCTCGCCGTCGATCTTTCCACCGCCGTCCACCTGCGCGAAGTCGCGAACACGTCTTAATAGTCTGTTCGCGATGCGGGGTGTGCCGCGGCACCGACGCGCGATCTCATCTGCTCCGTCTTGATCCGTCTTGATGCCGAGCAGCCCGGCCGAACGCAGAACGATGCGGCGCAATTCCTCCGGGCCGTAGAAGCCAAGCTGGGCAACGATGCCGAAGCGGTCGCGCAGAGGGCCTGTCAGCAGGCCGGATCGAGTGGTGGCGCCAACCAGAGTGAATCTCGGCACGGCCAATTTAAGCGTAGACGATGCGGGACCTTTGCCCGTCGAGATGAAGAAGGTGTAGTCCTCCATCACCGGATACAGCGCCTCCTCAACGACGGCGTTGAGGCGGTGGATCTCGTCGATGAAGAAGACATCGCCTTCGGAGATGTCGGTGAGCAACGCCGCCAGATCTCCGACGCGCGCGAGGATCGGGCCCGACGCGGTACGCAAATTGACGCCCATCTCACGCGCCAGGATGTTGGCGAGAGTGGTCTTCCCGAGACCGGGAGGCGCGTAGAACAGGCAATGATCCAGAGGCTCGCCGCGTTGCTTAGCGGCCTTAATGAAGACCTTGAGGTTTTCCTTAAGGGCTTCCTGGCCGACGAACTCCTCAAGAGACTTCGGCCGTAGCGCCCGATCCGCGGTTTCCTCGGCGGGGGCGGCGGACGCATTGAGCACCGACTCGTCGGGGGTCTTGGCCATCAGAGCCTCCTCAGCGCCTGGCGCACGAGCTGCTCGGTCGGGACTTCCTTGCCACCATGCAGCTCCGCTAGGTCCTGTAAAACGGTCCTCGCGTCGCTGCCTTTATATCCCAAGGCTTCAAGGGCATTCAGCGCCTGTCCCCAGGACCCTGTCGAAGGCATTTTGTCTCCAACTGCGACGAAATGCGGGGAGCCGGCGACACGGACATCGTCGATCTTTCCTTTAAGGGCGTCCACGATTTTTGTCGCGGTCTTTTTCGTGAAGCCGAACACGCCGCACAGGAGTTTCTCGTCGCGGTCGATCACGGCGCGCCGGAAATCAGGCAGCGATTTGGAAGCCTTATCGAGAAACTCGAGCGCCTTCTTCGCGCCGGTGCCGGGGATCTCATCGCGAAACGCGCAGAACATCGCCTTCTCCGCCTCCGTCAGGAAACCGTACAAGGTCTCGCCGCCGCCGTACATCGCGAACGAAGCGACGATGAAGAGCAGAATTTCTCCGCCGGGGGCGGGGATTTTTGATGCCGTCGCGGAGGTGACGTTCACCTCATGTCCCACACCGCCCACATCGAGCACCAGGGATTCAAGATCCTTTGAAAGCACCACGCCGCGCAAGGAGGCGATCATTTACGCCCACCCCATGAGTCGAGCACGCGCAGTCCTTTTCCGCGGCCGGCACGCAGATGGCACAGCGCGATCGCGGCGGCGTCGGCGACATCGTTGGGACGAAGCTTGTCGGCGAGTCCGAGCGCCTTCTGCACGACGGTCTGCATCTGCGCCTTCTCCGCGCGCCCCGAGCCCGTCAAAGAGAGCTTCACGGTCTTCGGGTTATACTCGGTCACCTCATGCCCCGCCTGCGCGATCGCGAGCAAAGCGACCCCGCGCGCCTGCAAAGTCGCGCGCACGGTGTTCGCGATCGTGGTGAAGAACATCTCTTCGATGGCGACCGACCTAATCTTATGGCCCGACAGCACAACGGCCAACTCGGCGTGGATCGCCTTCAGGCGCAACGGAAGAGGAATACCCGGCAAGGTCCGAATAACGCCCGAGGCGACTAGGCGAGCAGCGGAGGGGACCCCATCGAGCACGGCCCAACCGGTCTCGTGCAGCCCCGGGTCGATTCCAAGAATCATTACGCGGCCATCTTCTCCATCACGGCGTCTGAGATGTCGAAGTTAGCGTAAACATTCTTGACGTCGTCGAGGGCCTCGAGAAGCTCGATGAGCTTAAGCACCTGCGCGGCGTGCTTCTCGTCGACCGCGACGAGGTTATCGGGGATCATCGAGACCTCGGCGGTCACGGGCTGAATCTTCTTGGCGACGAGGCCGTCCTTGACCTTGAGCAGATCGTTGGGCAAAGTGTAGATCTCGAAGGTATCGCCGTCCACCTTGAAGTCCTCGGCGCCCAGATCGAGGGCCGCGGTCATCACCTCGTCTTCGGAGGGGGAGCCTTCCTTGTTCACCGTGATCAAGCCCTTCGCTTTGAACATCCAGGCGACCGAGTTCGGCGCGCCGAAGGAGCCGCCGTTCTTGGCCAGGATCGTGTGAAGGTCGGTGCGCGTGCGGTTGCGGCTGTCGGACGTGCACTCGATGAGCATGGCCACGCCGCTGGGGCCATAGCCCTCATACGAAAGCTCCTCGAAAACCGCGCCTTCGATCTCGCCGGTTCCGCGCTTGATGGCGCGCCCGATCGTGTCGTTGGGCATCTGCAACGCGCGGGCGTCTTCGATCGTCTTGCGCAGTCGCGGGTTGGAGGCGGGGTCGCCGCCGCCGAGCTTCGCCGCGATCGTGAGCTCGCGCGCCAGCTTCGTCCACGCCTTGCCGCGCTTGGCGTCAGTCGCACCCTTCTTGTGCTTGATGTTCGCCCAGTGTGAATGCCCGCCCATAGGTAATCCTCCCTGGAAATCTTCCTGAATAATACCAAAACGCGACGGGCGCGCCACGATGTTCTCAGACCCCTGGCGAGGGGGGGAAAGAATGTCATAAGCTTACCCGAGCGCGCCTGTAGCTCAACGGATAGAGTACTTGGCTTCGAACCAAGTGATCCGGGTTCGATTCCTGGCGGGCGCACCAGATTTTGCCAATCGCCCTTCGCGTTGAAACATTACCGTAACGCTTCCCTGATAACATCCTGGGGCATGCTGCTCCTCGCCGCCAGCCCGGCGTTATTGCCTATTTCCGCCTCGGCCGCTAAAACGGCCGTCGTCGCCAAGTCCACGGTGACGATACGGGCCGAACTCGGACGCGAAGCCGTGGCGTTGTTATCTGAGTCGGGCTCAGACCCCGATCCTGAAGTACGAGCCTCCGTCGCGACGACCTGGGGGCTTCTCGCCAATCGCGCGGCAATTCCCTTTCTCAAGCGAGCGATGACCGACACGAATCCTGATGTCAGGATCGCCGCCGCCGCCAGCCTCTACAAGCTCGGCGAGGTGGACGGGCTCACCAATCTCATCGATGAGACGAAGACCTCCGGCGGTGCGCCGCCCACCACGCCCGCCCAGGAGCTCCGGCGCATGGCGCGCGACGCGGCCCGTGCGCGCGCCGTGCTCAAGCTTGGGGAGATCGCCGGTGAAAACGCACGCGCGGCGATCAATTCGTCGCAAAAGGATCCCGCCGGAGAGGTGCGCGACGCGGCCGCGATCGCCCTATCGCGCCTTGGCGCCGCCGATGCGGCGGCGCCATTTCTGAGCGCGATCACCGACGCCGACGAGTCCGTGCGCGCTTCCGCCGCACGCTCACTCGGCATGATCGGCCGAGAGGGGCGGGATATCCTCGCCAAGCTGGCGACTTCCGACGCCTCCGTTTCCGTCCGGGCTGAAGCGTGCGCGGCGCTGGGCGCGTTTAACGGCCCGTCCGACATCGCCGTCCTCGTTTCCGCCCTCAAGGAAAAGAGCGGTCGGGTGAAGCTCGCGGCCGCGCGCGCTCTTGCGCGCCGAGCCGAGGCCGATTCGACCGCCGTGCTGAAAGCCCTGCTTGAAAAATCCCCTAGGCCGGAACTCGGCCTCATCGCGCAAACCGGGCTGGCCGAGCGAGGGGAGGAAGTGGAACTCGGCCTCGCCGATCTGACGCTCGCCCAAGGTGATCCCGAGCTTAAATCGCTCGCCGTGCGGGTGCTCGGCGCGGCGCGCCGGCCGGAAGCTCTCGATCTTTTATCTAAGTCCATGCGCAGCGACGCCTCACACCGCATCCGTGTCGAGGCCGCGGCCGCTATCATAGTCAGGCTACGCCGTGCCGAGGCGCCCCAATGAAGCAGGCCTTCGCCGCCGCCGTTCTGATTCTCGTCTCATCGCTCCCCGCGCATGCGGTGCGCCCTTCGGCGAGCGCAAAACAGGAAGCCAAGCGCTTCGGCCTCGACAAGCTCGAGCGGTCCACTCGCCGCGCCCCGCGCGCCGCCATTAAAAATGAATTTTCGCGATTTAATGCGAGGCACGAGGGCCATTGGAAGCTACGCATCGATCCGCGCACCGGCGAACCCGAGGCACTCAGCGATGGCCGGACCGCGCCGCGCTCCGGCCCGCCTTCGGCCATCGCGCGTCAGTTTCTGCAGGAGCAGGCCGCCTTGCTCGGCGTGGACGCGAACAACCTCCAGATTGAAAAAGAGACGAAAGGCGACGGACACCGCCATGTGCTTTACCGTCAGACCTACCGCGGCGTCCCCGTCGAATTCGCGCGCGTCAAAGTGCACCTCGATGAAAATGGGTCCGTGCTCGGGGCCAACTCCACCTACGAGCCCGATCTAAAGCTCAACATCGCGCCGACGATCTCCGGCGACGACGCCGTCCGAGCCGCAGAGACCGATTCGCATGGGACCGCAGACGGCTCCGCTTCGCTCGTGGTTCTGCCCGTCGAAACCACCGGCCGAGCCCACCTCGCGTGGAAGGTGAAGATCAAGGCGCCGCAGGCCGCCTGGCGTTATTACGTCGATGCGCGCACCGGCCAAATCCTTTTCCGGTACAACAACCTTCGCTTCGCGGTCTGCGTCACCTCCGGCGTGATCCAAGCCTCCGTCTTTGACATCGATCCGGCGAGCACGCCCGCCCGCAATCGCCGCATGGACAATCAGTGGGTGTACATCGGCGCGGGCGCCGCGTCCACGCGCGCCGTCACCGGTGGCGATCTGGTTTATGGGCAAGGGTTCTTCTGCGGCGGCGCGCCCGGCAAAGTCAGCATGGGACTTCAGGGCCCCTACGTCAACGCGGCCAATTTCCGCGGCCCCAGCGCGCATTACGACAACGGCGGCGGCGTGTGGGCCACGCGCGCGACGCCCACCTCGTCGCCTCACCCCTACTTAAACTCGACCATCCAGACCTCCACCATTGATCTGACCGGGCCTCTCCCGTTTACCGTGAAGTTTTTGCCGGTCTTCAGCACCTTCAAGGTCGGCGCATTCTCCGGCGCGGACACCTCGGATGTAAACGGCGGCGGTATTGCTGACGACGACCAGCTGAGCATCACCGACGCATTCGGGGATCCTATCGCGAGCTATATTGGCAACCGCGGATCCTTTAACGGCGCCGCAGTCGCGGGATCCGTCATGCACTTGACACTTAAATCCAACGACAGCGGCCAGCAGGACGGATACGACATATCGCTGTCAAGCTACATGACGATGCCGAGCCCGAACACCGCGGTCAACACCACCCTCGTGCCGGACGCCTCAAGCCATGTCTGGACCAGCGCCGACGCGCCCATCCGATTGCGTGGTGAGCTCAACCTTTTCTACCACCTCAACAAGATGCACGACTATTTCTTTAACGACGTCAACAAGTCGAGCGCGGCGCCCGTCACCCGGCCGGTCGTCGCGATGGCACATGTCGGCCCCAACATGGCCAACGCCTTCTACAATCCCGACTACGACAATTTAATGTTCGGCGATATCTCATCGGTCCTGCCGGAGGACGCCTTTACTGACGACGCGACCGTTACGCACCATGAGTATGTTCACTACATTGTCGAAAAAATATGGTCCATCCAAAACTTCGGCCAGGCCGGCGCCATCTCCGAGGCCATCGCCGACTACTTCTCGGGGAGCTCCCTGAACGATTCGTCGATCGGAGTCTATGTCGTCGGGTCTCTCGGAGGATTAAACCCCCTGCGAGAGCTGGACTGCGTGGCGCCAAAGCCGGCCTGCTCGGTCCTGAACTCGACGACCTGGCACGGCGAAATTCACGATGACAGCATCTTCTTATCTCAGGCGCTCTGGGACATCCGGCGGGATCGAATGGCCCCGGCGGCGGGCCTCGTCAATGGCCGATCTTGCGTTGACGGGCTGGTTTTTCAGTCGTTGCTTTTCTTCCCGGAAAGCTTCGGAGAATTTTACGACGCGATGCGCCGTGTGGACGCTGAAGGCCGCGTCTTGGCCTGCCAAGGCGCAGGCACGGCCCAGGCCGCGATCAATACCGCCTTCGCCTCGCACGGCCTTATTCTGGGTGCCGGCGACGTTTTCGAACGCAATGATGCCTTCGAAACCGCGACCGATGTGAGCACTCAATCCTCGATCTCAGCGACCATCTTTCCGACCGGCGATGAAGACTTCTACTCTTTCGCAGCCGGCCCGGGCCTGCTCCAGATTTCCCTGAGCCTCCCGGCCGCGGGCGGCTTTCATAAAGCCTACCAGCTTAAGCTGTTCGACCGCTCGCATCGCCTTGTCGCCAGCGCGGCGCCGCCCTACGACGGCCTAAATACTGACGGTGCCGGATCGTGCGAGACCTTGGATTGCAACACGACGGCTTCCGCGGTTACGCTTGCCTACAACAACCCGACCGGCGGCCAGCTTTACCTGCAGGTGGCCGGAGGCGACACGGCTAACGGCTCCGCCAGCGGCGTCCAATCGACCACGCCGTACGGTCTTACTTTCACTTACCCCAAGGGCAGCGCGTTGACCGGGTCCATAGTCGCCGCGAACTTCGACAACGACACGATTTCATTTAACGTCGATGTGACCACGTTCGTGAGCAGCCAGGACTGGCGTTTCTCCTCAGCCCAGCTCCGTGATCACGCCTTTAACATCCTCAGCAACACTCAGGTGACCCCGCCCGCGACCTTGGGCTCCTACCTTACCTTCCTCTCATCGGGCGGCGCCTATGGCCATATCACCGGCTCGGTCAGGCTGATCCCGGGATTCACCGCGCGGTTTCCCGCCTCCGGCACGGTGCACTTGGAAATCTTCGGCTACAACGTGCACGGAAGCACCGCCTCGCTCGGCCTGTCGAACCCGCTCAACCTGACCGCCACCACCGCGGAGCTGACGGCGTATAACAACGTCTTTAACCCGGCGCACGGACAGAAAACCACGATCAAATACGCGACCACGACTCCGGGGCATGTCATCATCAAGCTGTTTACCGTCACCGGAACTTACGTCACGACCTTGCTTGACGCCGACATGCCCGCCGGCCGGGGTAACATCGACTGGGACGGCCACAATGTCACAGGATCCATCGTCGCCAGCGGAATTTACCTGTTGAGCATAGACGCTCCCGGCATCCATAAGATCCAGAAGATCGCCATCATCAAATGACGAGACGCCTTCTCATCGTCGGGGCATTCCTATCCATCACGGGGGGCGCGCACGCCTCCGGGCC
>JAYTSX010000095.1:0-8517 GCA_043745445.1 Elusimicrobiota bacterium | reverse complement strand
CATGTTTTCGCCGAGCTTGCCGACGAGGGGCTTCACATAAGTCTCGTTGGCGGCTTCAAGCGTCGAGAGCTGGCCGGCCACGGCCTTCTCTACGACCGTCTTCATGAGGGCCTGGAAATCCGGGCCCTTCGCGACAAAGTCGGTCTCCGAGTTGATCTCGATGATCGCGCCCGCCTTGCCTTCGATCCGGAAAGCCACCGCGCCTTCCTTGGTCGTGCGCGAGGATTTCTTGGCCGCGTCCGCCATGCCCTTTTTGCGCAGGAGCGTCAGGGCTTCGTTGAAGTCGCCCTTCGCCTCGTCCAAGGCGCGCTTGCAGTCCATCATACCCGCGCCGGTCTTCTCGCGCAGGTCCTTGATCAGCGTGGTGGAATCGGCGGTCGGCATGGAACTAGGCCTCCTGGGCCGAGGGTTCTTCAGCGGCGTAAACGACATCCGCGGTCTGCACGCCCGCGGCGGTCTCGGCGGCGGCGGCGGCGATCATCTGCTGCTCGGCGGCGGCGAGGGACTCCGCGTTCTTCGCGGCTTCGGCGATGCCCTTGCCTTCAAGGATCGAGTCGGCGACGAGCGCGCAGAAAAGCTTGATCGAGCGCGCGGCGTCGTCATTTCCCGGAATCGGGTGATCGATGAGGTCCGGATCGCAATCGGTGTCGCAGACGGCGACGATCGGAATACCCAGCTTGCGGGCTTCCATCACGGAGAGGTCCTCTTCCACCGGATCGACGACGAACACGACATCGGGGAGCGTGCTCAGGCCGCGAAGGCCGGAGAGGTTGCGCTTGAGCTTGGCCATCTCCTTGTTCAGGCGGGAGACTTCTTTCTTGGGGAGAACCGCGAAGATGCCTTCGGTCTGCCACTTTTCGATTTCCTCGAGGCGCTTGACGGACTTGCGCAGGGTCGCGAAGTTGGTCAGCGTGCCGCCGAGCCATTTCTCGCAGACGTAGGAGGCGCCGCAGCGCTCGGCCTCGGTCTTGAGAATGTCCTGGGCCTGCTTCTTCGTGCCGACGAAGAGGAACTTCTTGTTGGCCGCGGCGGAGTCGGAGACCCATTGCGCGACCTTCTTGATCTCCTTGGCCGTCTTCTGGAGGTCGATGATGTGGATGGCGTTGCGCTCGCCGAAGATAAAGCGGGACATCTTAGGATTCCAGCGGCGGGTCTGATGACCGAAGTGCACGCCAGCTTCCAGCATAGCCTTCATAGAGACATTGATCATGAGCGGGTTTTAATCCTCCGAGAATGGCACGACGACGAAAAATTGTAGCAAATGTAGTCGCTAAAGGCCACTCCTCAATTGCGTCTCTGCCGGGCCGCCCGCGGCACGGCCCCTCATTTTTACGGTTTTACCTTTGAAGCGGGGTCGGGCAAAGTGCGGGCATAGTGGCGCCACTGCGACTCCATCGCGAGCATGCCGCTTAGCCCCGCGTCGACGCCGAGGGGGAGGCAACGTGGAAGGAGGCGCCGCACTTTTTCCGTGATCAGGCTGCTCTCTTTGGGTCGCGCAGTGGGCGAGCGGACCTCGGCGGCCGGCACCGTGCGAATCAAAGTCTCGTCGAGGCCGAACGCCCGGGCCGCGCGCCGGGCGAAGTCCGCGCGCGCGATCTCCTCGGCACCCACGACATGGAAAATCCCGCCCGCTTCGGCCGAGACGAGGGCGGCGGTGATCTCCGCCAGGTTTTCGACATAGGTCGGGTTGTAGCGCAGTCCGTCGGCCACACGCATCGTCCGTCCTTCCGATAGATTCTTGCGGATCTGGAGCACGAAGTTTTTAGGCTCCCATTGCCAGCCGTAAGCGCCGGACGTCCGAATCACCAGATTTCGGGGGTCGGCGGCGAGCACGCCGCGCTCGGCCTCCGCCTTCTGCCGGCCGTACTCGTTGATGGGGCACGGAGCGTCTTCCTCTGTATAGGTACCTTTTACGCCGTCGAAGACATAGTCGGACGAGTAAAAGATCATACGCGCGCCGATCTCCCGGCAGGCCCGGGCGACATTGAGCGTCCCATCCACATTGACCCGGCGGGTTTCCTCAGGGTGAAGCTCGCAGTAGTCCACGAAGGGGTTCGCGGCCGGAACGGCGACCACGGCGGGGCGGTGGGCGGCTAGAAGCGCCTTGACCCGGCTTTCGTTCTGCATGTCCAGCTGTAAAAAGCCCCCGGAGGCATGGCAATGGTAGGTGGCGGCCGAAACCTCGACGCCTTTTGCGGTCCAGGCCCGCAACAGGGCATTGCCCACCAACCCCGTGCCCCCGATAACCATAATCTTGCTGTCCATGACGAAAGTGTATCAAATCCGCGTATAACGCGTCTTTAGCCCCTCGAGGACCCTCTGTGGGGGGCCGGAAGGCCCAGGCGCACCCATGAAGCTCCGGGTATAATGATTCATCGACCAAAAAGCGCTTCGCCGGACCGGTTCAGCCGCAGCCTGGGTTCTCCTATGGGCCGCGATTCCTGCCCAAGCCCAGGATCCGCTCTCCCGCCGCCCACCCGCCATGGGCGACGCTCACCTCACGGTCGCTTATCAGGGGGGAGCCGTCAGCCCCGCCGGCCTCAACACGATGTTCGACGCGGCCAAATCCCGCCCCGCCGGGGTCGTCGCGCCGGATTTTAAGCGCTTGGAAGAAGCCGGGTCGCCCAATAAGGCGCTTGAAACTCTTTATAGCCGCCCCTCCGTGAGCACGCTGCACCAACAGCTTGTCGTCCCGGTGCCCAATGAGACGCCCGCCTATCGCCGTACTTTCAAGATCATGCTTGCCAACCCAGACAAGACCGACCGCTGGGATGAGATGATCCTGCGCTATGCGAAAATTTACAAGCTTGACTCCCGCCTTCTGAAGTCCATCATGGCCGCCGAGTCCGAGTTCGATCCCAAGGCTGTGTCGCCGTCCGGCGCCCGCGGGCTCATGCAAGTCATGCCGGTCACCTCCGCGGGCGTGGGCATCCCCGCTTCCAAGCTCAACGAGCCGGCCTCCGGCGTGAAGGCCGGCGCCGCCTACATCCAGGTGCTTTTCAAGGCCGCCTGGAGAATCTTCAATCTCAAGGGTGTGCGCTACACCGACGCTCCGATGTGGGTGGTTCAGCGAGTGATCGCCGCGTATCACGCCGGCCCCAAGTTCCTGACCAAGCTCAAACTTTATCCTTCGACCCGCTCCTACGTGCGCAAGGTGATCCTGTTCTACCACTCGAAGGTGACCGACCTGCGCCGGCCTGCCGGAGTCCAACTCGAACTGCCCTCTTACAACGAGACCGTGACCCCAAGCGGCTCGATGTACTAAGATAGTCGGGATGCCCCGATCACTTCTCGCTGGACTCCTCCTCCTCGCCGCCTGCGCCGGGCCCAAGCCCTGCACGCGCACCCTGTGCGTGACCAAGCTCGACGGCACGATGGATCTCATCGGCTGGAACGGCAGCATTCAAGCGACCACGACATCGCCCAAGCCGCCTGTCATGTCGGACACCACGGTCACCATGGTGTACGGCACGGCCGAATTCCGCAACGGCAAGACGAAGGTCGCGGCGGGGGAAGGCTCCTCATTTAAGTTCTCGGTCTCCACACGCGCGATCTCCTCAATCGAGGTGTCCTCGGGCTCCGTCACCGTCACGCTCTCGACCGGAACCGTCGTGCCGCTCGTCCCCGGCGCGCCCTACTTCCTACCTAAACCCTAAGGGCCCTGACTCGCACCGGTGCGAGTTCTTTGCTTAAATACACGCCATGAAGAAGGCGCTCATCACGGGCATCACCGGTCAAGACGGATCGTATCTCGCTGAGTTCCTCCTTAAGAAGGGGTACGAGGTTCACGGCATCAAGCGGCGCGCCTCGCTGTTCAACACCGACCGCATTGATCACCTATTCCAGGACCCGCACGAGAAGAAGCTGCGCTTCATCCTGCATTATGGGGACCTGACCGACACATCAAGCCTGTTGCGCGTGCTCCAGATCGTGAAGCCTGACGAGATCTACAACCTGGGCGCGCAAAGTCACGTGGCCGTCAGCTTTCAGGAGCCGGAATACACCGCGAACGTGGACGCACTCGGCACCCTGCGCCTCTTAGAAGCGATCCGCACGCTCGGCTGGGCGAAGAAGACCAAGTTTTATCAGGCCTCAACCTCGGAGCTGTTCGGAAAGGTAGCGGAAACGCCGCAGCGCGAGACGACACCTTTTTATCCGCGCTCGCCCTACGGTGTGGCCAAGCTCTACGCTTATTGGATCACGGTCAACTACCGCGAGGCCTACGGGATTTACGCATGCAACGGCATCCTCTTCAACCACGAGTCCCCGCGCCGCGGCGAGACCTTCGTGACGCGTAAGATCACGCGCGGACTGGCGCGCATCAAGCTCGGCCTCGATGAGAAAATCTGGCTCGGAAACCTCGACGCCAAGCGCGACTGGGGCCACGCAAAGGATTTCGTCGAGATGATGTGGATGATGCTCCAGAAGCCGAAGCCGCGAGACTATGTCGCCGCGACGGGCCGGCAGAACTCCGTGCGTCAGTTCGTCGAGGCCGCCGCTTCCGAGCTCGGCTTCGACCTCGTCTGGAAAGGAAAGGGCCGCGCGGAGCACGGCGTGGATCGCAATACGGGGAAAACGATCGTGGCACTCGATCCGCGCTACCTGCGCCCGACCGAGGTGGACACCTTGCTCGGCGACGCGCGCAAAGCCCGCAAAGAGCTGGGGTGGAAGCCGCGTGTCAGCTTCGACGCGCTCGTGCGAGAAATGGCGCGCGAGGATTTGGCCGTGGCCGAGCGAGAAGCTCTCGTGAAAAACGCCGGATACGCCAGCCCGCCTCACGCCGCCGATTAGCCCTGGTAAAACACAACGCCCACGGCGATGGCGACGACAAGGCACACCCCGAGCACGACGTAGAGAAGCAATCGGAGATTCTCGTCCCTGAGAATCTGCGCCGGCGGGGAGCCCGTCTCAATTAGCGGAACAGGTGCGGCGCCGGGCACGACAGGAGCAGGGAGCGCCGCGGCCGCCGGAGTCGCCTTCGGCGCGGGAGTAAGATAGCCAGTAACTTCCTGTTCAATCTCACGGCGGCGAGCCTCGCCGATCTCGCGGACGCGTTGAGCGGGGTCCTCCGCGGGAGGCTGAGCCGCGCGTTTACCTCGGGCCGCGCGCTCCGCCTCGACGTCGGCGTAAAGACGGGCGCGCTCTTCGTCCAGGGCCAGGCGCATCTCGGCCACTTCACGGTCGGCGCGGGCGCGCAACTCCTGTTTGAGCTTCTCCGCCTTCGCCTTCACCTGCTCGGACTCGAGGCTAAGCCGGCGCATGCCGGCGGTGAGCTCCTTTTGGACGCGCTCGCCTTCCACATCCTGGCGCACCTGCGCCTCGTGAGCCTTCTCGAAAGCCTCTACGCCCTCTCGACGGATCTGCTCCGCGCTTTCAATGGCGAGGCGCGATTTCTCCTCGGCGGCGCCCTGGCGTTCATCGAAGGTTTTCTGCAGGCCCTCGATTACGGCCTGCAGGCGGCGGGACTCGTCCTCGCTGCGGCGGGTCAGCAGGCGCGACTGCTCCAAAGAGGATTGCGAAGCGGACAGCGAACGGCTCAGCTCCTCGACGCGCGCGCGCGCGGCAAGCAGCTCGCTGTCGGTTTTATCCACGCGGGCCGCCATCTGCTCATACGAAGCGCGCGCGTCGGCAGTGGAGGCGAGCATTTCCTCGTGCTCGTCGCGAGACTGAGCGAGTTCGGCGCTCACAGATGCCTGAGCCGCCTCGAGCTCAACGCGCCGGCGCGCGGCAGCATCGAGTTCGGCGCGCTGGCTGCGGCCCTCGTCTTCCAGCACGCGTGCCAAGACGCTCGCCTTTTCAATGTTCGCCTGCTTGGCGGCGACATCGCGGCTGAGCGCTTCGACGCGGTCGCGCGAGGCGGCGAGATCGCTCTCGGTTCGCTCGAGACGAGCCGCGCTCGCTTCGAGTGCGGAGCGCGCCTCTGAGGAGGCGGCGTCGACCAACTCGCGCGCGGCGGCGGCATGCTCGAGATCGGCGCGCAGGGACTCGATGTGCGCCTCATGCCCGGCGGTCTTCTGGCGCAGCTGAGACAGGTGGCGATGCGCGATGGCCAGGTCATCATCGCGCTTACGCATTTCGACGGCGTGCGCTTCCGTCTTGAGCGTCAGCGCCCGGGCTTCCTCGTTGATTCGCGCCGAGTCCCTTTCAATACGGGCCGCGGCCGCCTCGGCCGCCTCGGCGCGGGACAGGAGGGCCGCGCGCTCCTCGCTGAGCCGGCTGAGGTCAATTTGAAGCCCGGCGGCGCGCGACGACAGAGTGCCTTCGGTCTGGGTCAAATCCGCTTCCACTTCGATACGGCGGTTACGCTCAACCTCAAGAGCCGCGCCGAGCTGGGCGCGGGCCTCCGCTGCGACCTTTAATGTTTCATCAAGCTCGTGGGCAAGCGAGGTCGACGACGCGGCCTCGCGGTGAAGCGCGGAGGCGGTTTCCTGAAGCTCATCGACGCGCGATGTGAGCTCACGCACTCGCTCGCGCAGGCGTTCCTTGGCCTTAAGCTCGGTCTCGAGCTCAATGGAGCGCGCCCGCAGGCGGCGTTCGAGCTCCTCGACCCGCACTTCGAGGCGGACGGCGTCCAACGCATCCCCTTCCACGGCGGGAGCGGGGGGGGCGTGAGCGTCGACGGCGGGCTTAGGCTCCGGGGCGTCCATTTTCCAAATCCTTGCGCAGGCGATCCAGCGCCTCGGTCTGCTCCTTCCAGCGCTCGCGCAGGGCGCGGCGTTCGGCGTCCATCTCATCCTCGAGTTTGGCGCGCGTCTCCTCGAATTCCGCGCGCAATATCGCGCGCTCCTCTTCCAGCGCCGCGTCGCGGCGGGAGACCTCGCCCTCATGGCGCGCCTGCGACACCGCCTCGGACCGGCGCGCTGCGACCACGGCGGCCTCGCCCCGATCGCGCTCCGTTTTGGTCGCCTCCGTGAGCCGCGCAATTTCCACGCGCATGCGGTCGCGATACTCGCCGAGCGCGGCAATCGCCATGCGCGCTTTCTCCGAGGCCGCGGCCTCGGAGCGGCGCGACGCCTCGAGCGCACGCTCCGCATGCTCGGCATGAGCCTGCGCAACACTCAGCCCCTGCGCATAGGCGGCCTGGCCCTGCTCGCGCGCTTCGCGCGTCGCGGCGGCGCGGGCCTCATTCAGGAGGATTTCGCTGTCGGCCACGCGCGCCGCCGCATCGCGTCGCGCCTGCCGGGCGAGGTGAAGCTCGTCATTGGCCGTCTCACGCTCCGAGTTGAGGCGGGCGCGCTCCTCGCGCAAGGCCGCCTCGAGGCGAACGGGAAGCTCGGCCTCAAGCCGCCGCGCGCGCTCAAGCGCGCGCTCGCCTTCAGCGCGAAAAGCCTCTGAGCGTTCCATCGTCGCCGCGGCCTCGGCCTGAACGCGCGCGCGTTCGGCGGAAAGCGCCAGCCCCGACGCGTGCTCGCGAGCCTGGGCGCCCGCCGCATCATCGCGCGCCTGAGAAATCTCCGACACCAGCCGCTGGGCCTCGCGTTCGAAGGAAGCCGAGCTCGCGCTCATTGAGCGCAATTCGGCCTCATACGCCGCCAGCCGCGCGAGGGCGGTGCGCTCCGAGGCCTCGGCGCGCGCCGTGTGGCCCGCCGCCGCTTCCGCGGCGCGCTGAGCTTCGACGCGTTCGAACTCGAGGCGCGCCGAGAGGGACTCCCGAGACGCGGCCTCCGCGCGTGAGGCCGCGAATTCCACCTCAGTGGCCTGCGCGCGCCGCGTGGCCGCGTCAAGGCGGGCGCGCAGGGAGACCGCTTCGGCCTCTTTCGCGTCCGAGTCAAGCATCACGCGGTCAAACCGGGCCTGAAACTCGCGTGCCGCGCGCAAACGCGACATCGCCTCGCGCTCCCAATCCTCGGCGCGGGCCGCGGCGTGCTCTGCGTCGAGGCGGGCCGCTTCGAGAAGCGCCATGGTCGCCGCGACATCCTGGCGGGCTTTCTGAACCTCGGCCTGCTCTTCGGCGCGCGTCGCCCGCTCGTCGCGGAGCGTGAAGGCGAGGCGGGCCGCGCCATCCTTCATGCGCTCGCGCCCCTCGCGCTCGCGTTCGAGCTGAGCTTCCTTGGCCGCGAGCCGCTCCTGCATCTCGCGGACTTCGACGCGGGCCAACTCGAGATTTTTTAGTGCGTCGCGAAGTTCGGCATAGGTTCCGGCGGGGGGAATGACCAGGTCGGCGAGACGGCCGCCGAAGCCTTCGACAGAAGCGGCTTCGCCGCGTTCTGGGGAACGCGCGCGGGACGCAAGCACCTCTTCAACCTCGCGGCCGAAGTCATCCTTCCAGGCGTGGAGCGGATCCATGGGTCGACCGTAGTATAGGAGGGAAGTGTTACAAAGACAAGTCGGGTGCGCCTCTATTATAGGTCTTATGGCCTATGGCTAACCCGGGCCCTGCGGCCCTGCTATTATCATGCAGCCGGGGACATCCTCGCGGCATGGGAGACAAACGCCGCGCCGGGCCGGCCGCCATCGCCGCCGCTTTGATCGGGATAGGCCTGGCACTGTATCGGCCGACGCCTATTCCCGAACTTC
>JAYTSX010000094.1:0-30683 GCA_043745445.1 Elusimicrobiota bacterium | reverse complement strand
GCCTTTCGCGGCCTTGGTTTCCGGGAAGGACAGGTGCGGACCCTTCGCCGAGGCGAGCTCGACGGAGGCCGAGAGCGCGTGGAAGTATATATCCTCCGCGATCTTCTTCGAGAGCTCGCGCGCTTCGGGAGAGTCGAACGGCATACCGAGCTGGAAGGACGCGTCCTGCACGCCCATGACGCCGAGGCCGACCGGTCGCCACTTCGAGTTGCTGTCCTTCGCCGCCTTGGTCGGATAGAAATTGATGTCGATCACTCGGTCGAGGTACTTGACTGCGGTGCGCACGTTCGCCGCGAGCTTCACGAAGTCGAAACGGCCGTCCTCGATGTACTTGCTCAGGTTGATCGAGCCGAGGTTGCAGACCGCCGTCTCGCCCTGGCTCGTGACCTCGATGATCTCGGTACAGAGGTTCGAGGAGTGGACGACATTGGCCGGCGAGCCGGTCTGGTTCGCCTTGAGGTTGCTGGCGTCCTTCCAGTTCATCCAGCCGTTGCCGGTCTCGGCGAGCGACTTCATCATGCGCGCGTACAGCTCGCGCGCCTTCACCTGGCGGACGAACAGTTTCTTTTCCTCACCTTCGAGGTAGGCTTCTTCAAACGCCTTGCCGTACAGGTCGGTGAGCTGAGGCATCGTCTTCGGGTCGAACAGCGACCAGACGCCGTCCTCTTCGGCGCGCTTCATGAACAGATCGGGGATCCAATGCGCGAGGTGCAGGTTGTGCGCGCGGCGGGCCGCGTCGCCGGTGTTGTCGCGCAGTTCGAGGAATTCTTCGATGTCGGCGTGCCAGGTTTCAAGATACACGGCGCAGGCGCCCTTGCGCTTGCCGCCCTGGTTGACGGCGACGACGGAGCTGTCCAGAGTCTTAAGCCAGGGAATAATGCCGTTGCTCTGCCCGTTGGTCGAGCGGATCAAAGATCCGCGCGCGCGAACGCGGGAGTAGGACACGCCGATGCCGCCCGAGAACTTGGACAGCAGGGCGATGTCGGTGTAGCGGTTGTAGATCGCCTCCAGGTCGTCGATGGGGGAGTCGAGCAGGTAGCACGAGCTCATCTGGGGGTGCTTCGTCGCCGAGTTGAACAGGGTCGGCGAGCTCGGCATATGCTCGAAGCGCGAGATCAGATTGTAGAACTCGACGGCCTCCTGCACGGTGTCGGCGAGGCCGCAGGCGACGCGCATGAAGAAGTATTGCGGAGCCTCGATCACCTCGCGGGTTTCGGGGTTCTTAAGGAGGTAACGGTCGTAGACCGTGCGCAGGCCGAAATACTCGAACAGTTCGTTGCGCGAGGCTTCCATCGCGTCGTTGAGCTTGCGTGAGTTCGTCTGCACGAACAGGCCCACCTTTTCGGAGATCAGGCCGTGGCGCACGCCCGCGGAGATGGACTGCGAGAACGAGTGGATGTCCTGGTTCTCAACCTCTTTGAGAATGTAAGTTGAAAGAAGACGCGCGGCCAAACGAGAGTACTCCGGCTCTTCGGCGATCAGGAGCGCGGCGGTCTGGATGGAAAGATTGTCTAATTCCTTCGTGGTGGCGCCGTCGTACAGGCCGCCGATGGTTTTGGTGGCGATCTTCAGCACGTCGATATTTTCAAGGCCCTGGCCGGAGCGAGCGACGGCGCGGACGATCTTGTTGACGTCGACGGACTCGAGGGAGCCATCACGCTTGCGGACCTGCATCGTGGTCGCGTTCGCGTCCTCGTTGTTCTCGTTTACGGGAGTGACAGGCGTATTCCGCTCAGCCGTGTTCATCCTTTTCTCCATGACATTTTGTAGCGTTCTTGTGCTCAGACCCGCCACGCGGCTCGCGTGTGTTTTTGAGCAGGCTAGAGAATAACCGATGGGTTTATTTTTGTAAAGACCCAGAAGGACACAGAGGACTAATGAGGTGTTACCAGTGCTGTTAAGTGGTGTCTTCTACACTGCGATTTTATTTTTCTCCGCGTGCTCGCCCGCTCCGGTCGCTTCCCGATCGCTTCCTGACTTTTCGCTGACCGCCGTCACCATCGACGGAACCTCTCCTTTCGATCTGCGGACTTTGCGCGGACGCGTGTGGATCGCCGACTTCGTGTACACGCGTTGCGCGGGGCCGTGTCCGATGCTGACCGCGAACTTCGCCGGGCTGCAGAAAAAACTGCCGAATAAGATCGGCCTGCTGTCATTGACCGTCGATCCGGATCACGATTCCCCCGAAGTCCTGACGCTGTACGCGCGTAAATTCAATGCGGACCCGCAGCGCTGGTTTTTTCTCACCGGTGAGAAGGCGGACATGATCCGGCTCGTGCGCGACGGCTTCCTGCTGCCGGTCGTGGAGAATGCGGCGGCCCAGCCCGGCGAGCGCGTCGCGCATTCGACCAAAATGGTTCTCATCGATGCGCAGTCGCGCGTGCTCGGCTGGTACGACGGCGACGACGCGATCTCGCTCGACAAGCTCGCGGCCGACGCGAAGGCTCTGTGATACGGGAACCGTTGGTGGGAACTCGCACCGGTGCGAGTTAAGTTTAAGAGTTGTATTTCTAGCTAGGAGCGGTGGCCGCGCGTGTTTCCGGCCTTATAAAGGAAGATCGCGAGAACCGCGATGAGCAGGGCGAGCGTGGCCTGAAAAGTCACGAAGCAGGCCACTTTCAGAATAGCGAAGGCCGGGGAGACGAAACGCACGAGCCAGCCCGACGCCTCGCCGATGAATGAAGAGCCAAAGCCAAGGGCGATGACCCATTTTTTGGTCGACTCTTTCCACGGCGCGAAGATGGCGAGATGGGTGAGCAGGAGGATCATGACGCCCATGGTGGCGAGATGGGCGTGGCTGACCTCGAGCAAGGACGCGGCGCTGCGCGGCTGGGAGTATTCCTCGGCCGAACCCAGGTAATAGGCTTGGACTGAACTCGGCGCCAACGACATGCGTTGAAAATACATGGCCCCGTTCGTGACCCAGAGGCCCGCCGCGAAGACGAGCGTTCCGGTGAGGGTCATCCTCATCAGAGGATTGGTCTGGAAACCGCCGTTCTGCATGTATTTCACGGTTGAGAGTCTATCACTTCGCGGGTTTGAGATTTAGCACACGGTGGACCGCCAGCACGCGCCGCACGGCGCGCGTGACGGCCTCCGAGGTCAGCGACGCGCCCGCGATGTTGCGCAGGCCGCGACGCAGAGCGAGTTCGTCGTCGAGCTTCCGGCCGGGGAATTGTCCGAGCCAGCGCTTGGAAGCCAGGTAGTCATCGGGTTCGGCAAAAGAAAGGATTTCCACGAAACGCACCATGGCGTTTGCGTCCACGACGACCATGACCGTCTCGTTCATCGTGCGGACGAGATGGGATTCGAAGTAGGCGGTCGTGGAGCCCGCGACATAGTAGGTCCAGATTTTGGACTCGAGTTTCGACTGGGCGAGCGCTTCGGCCGACTTGGACTGGGCGTCGGTCAGGAAGGTGGTCTTGCGTTCCGGAGTCACCCCGGGAAAAGCCAACGATAACGCATCCTTTTGCGACATCAAGACGCGCGCCCGCGCCGGGGCCGCCCCGAATAGGGCGGCCCCGGCGAGAAACGCCGCGATCAGAAGATGTAAGCGAGTCCGAAGTTCCATTGATTGACGCCGGTATGGGCCTGGTTGAGCTTCCACTGCTGGTCAAGCTTGACGGCCACCTGAGGGATCGGCTTGTAGGTCGCGCCAAGGGTGTACTCGACGCGGCTGTTGGCCGGATTTTTGGCGAACGCGCCGGGAGTTTTCGCTTGGGTGTCGTAGCGCTCATAACGGAAGAAGGGCGAGAGCGACTGCCCTTTGTTGTTTTTGAAGACCGAGAGAACATCGAAGGCCGCCTCGGCGTAACCGCCGAAGAAACGGCTGCCGACTGTGGCGGCATCCGCCACGGTCCCGGCCGTGGCACCTTGAGCCAGGCTGAGCGCGTCGGCGTTGCCGATCCTGCCGGCGGCGTAGAGGGCTTTGACCGACGCGCCGCGATATTCCGCGGTCGCGTGCGTCTCCCAGAGAGTGACGGGCACCGCAGAGGCCAGGTCGCCTTGATCGGCCTGGCCGATGTACAGCGCCGCTCCTGCCTTGACCCCGGCGACGGGCGTCACATCGATGCGCGAGGCCCAGGCCAGATCTTCGATTGAGGTATTCGTACCTTCGGTGCGGCCGCCGCGCAGCGCCTTAAGCCCGGTGAAGCCGTCGGTCTTGGGATCGGCGGTGTTCTTGCCGTGAAGGCCCGCCATGACATAGCTTCGGTACGACACTGGGCCGAAGTCGCCGAACACGCCGGCGCCGTTTTCACGCCAGGTCGAGGGGATGATCCACTGCTCGACGGAGGGGCGATTGACGCCGTGGAACGCCGTCGGCTCGTGGATCTCGTTGACGAGGCCGAGCGGGACGAGCACGAGTCCCGCGCGCAGGCCGATGTTCTCGTGCGCCTTAAAGTCGAGGTAGGCCTGCTCGATGGCGATCTCGCCGCGCGTTTCGCTGCCTTCGCCGGAGCCGGCGTGTTCGAACTCGATCTCGGAGTTAAAGAGGAATCGGTCGTCAAACTTATAGCCGACATAGATGACCGCGCGGCGCAGGTCGGCCTGCTTCTTGAGGCCGGAGGGGTCGCCGTTCTGCTTGCGCTTGGAGGGCGCGATCACGGTAAACTCGCCGTAGCCGCCGATCGAGACTTTGCTGGGCTTGGTGAAGTAGATTTTGGACGCGGCCGGCGAGAAGCCGGAGACTGATTTCGTGGCGGACGGTTCGGCGGACTCGCCGAGCTTGAGCTTCTCGATCTCCTGGGTCAGAACATCGACCTTGCGCTCGAGTTCCCCGAGCTTGACGCTGTCCTGCGCGAACAGGGGAGTCGTGGGGGCGAGGGCAATGAAGAGGGACAATAGTGCGGCGATGCGGGGTTTCATGAACGGTCTCCTTTATGAGTGACAACTGGGATGCCAGGATCGAAGAAAGAGCGCCCGTGGAACGAGGCGGGAGCCTTTCCGAGTACGAACAAGGCGGTGGACCAGGCGTCGGCCTCGGTTGCGCTCGTGAGGACGGCGGCGGCGCTTCCGGGACGGCGCACGGCCAGGCCATCGAAAGGGGATTTGATGTGGCCGGGATGCTCGCTGTCGCCGGAGACGGACACGGACTCATCTTTAATGGTCAGGAGTCCCACTCGTCCGGGGACCATCACGGTCCATTCGTCGCCAATCGCCAAGATCTGTCCGCCGAAGTTAAATTGTGCGCGGGTGACTCCGGCTTCCCTTAAGACCGCCGCGGCTTTATCGAGCGCCCAGCCTTTACCGATGCCGCCGAAGTCGAGGCCCATGCCTTGCGCGGGAAGCTCGATCGTGCGTTCCGCCGGATTCAGGCGCACCTTGCTCCAGCCGACGAGGGGTAGTTTCGTCGCGCCGTCGCGGAGCACCGGATAGATCGTGGGGTCGAAGGCGCCGCCGGTCTCGCGCGCCATTCTCAACGACGCTTCGACCGCGGCGTAAAAATCGGCGGAGACCTTCATCGGCCCGCGCCCTGCGGCGCGGTTGAGGGCCGAAGCTTCGCTCTCCACTTTAAAGAGGCTGAGGATACGGTCCCAGCGCTCGATTTCCGCGAACGCCGCGCTGACGGCCGCGTCCGGTGCGCCGGGGGCGTCGATCTCGCACAAGGTCCCCATCGTCCAGCGAACGCGCACGGCGCGCCGCTCCTGGGGCGACGCGCCGAACGCGTTCGCCGCGATCGCCAGCGAGACGAGAGCCGAGGACAGAAACTTCTTATTGAGATTCAATTTCAACAAGGAGAATGTACCACAGATCCTTATTGAAATGCAACATCAATAAGAAATCAGGCCAAAAAAGAAGGGCCCGCCTTTCGGCGGGCCCTCTTTTTGAACTCGGCTACTTCAGGACCTTGAGCTTGGCGATGATCTCTTCGACCGCGTTGACCGGGTACGCTCCGCGAAGCGGGACGCCGTTGATCAGGTAGCCGGGGGTGCCGTTGAATCCGAACTTGAGCGCTTCCTTCATGTCGGCGGCGATCTTCCGCTTGACCACGTCGCCCTTGGAGTCCTTCTCCGCCTTCGCGACGTCGAGCCCGAGATCCTTGGTGAGAAGCTTGTAGTACTCCTCGCCGAGCTTGTCTTGGTGCTCGAACAGAGTGTCGTGAAACACCCAGGCCTTCTCGGGGGACTGCAGAGCCAGCGCCTCGAACCACTGCGCCGCGGGCATGGCCAGGGGATGGAAATCGAGGGGCTTGTTTTTGAAGACGACGCGCAGTTGGTCTCCGTGGATCTTTCTCAACTGCTCCATGTTGTTGTAGCCCTGAGAGCAGAAGGGGCATTGATAGTCGGAGTACTCGACGATGGTGAGCGGAGCGTTCGGATTGCCGCGCACCCGGGCATCGGGTCCGATTTCGGGCTTCAGTGGATTTGCGAAGGCGTGCTCCCGCTCCTTCGCCTCTTGCATAGCCTCTTCCTTGGCGCGGCTCTGCTGGAATTCCTGCTGAGACGCGACGACGAACTGAAAGAATTTCATTTTGTCGGATTTCTTCAGCGCGGAAAGGACGAGGTCCGGGTTGGCCTCGAGGGCGAGCTTGAGGTCTTCGCGCGTGACGGTCGCGGATGCCTTAACCGGAGCTTTGCCCTTGGCCGCGGCCTTCGTCGGGGTTTCGGCGGGAGCCTCGGCCGGCGTTGCGGTCGGAGCGGGCTTACAGGCGGCCGCGAGCAGGATCGAGAGAATCAAAGGGGTCGAGCGGGGAAAGTTCATTCAGGTCTCCTGTTGAGTAATGCGAGAATATCATTTTCGGCCGCGACAGCATCCAGTGCGCCGACCCAGCGTCGGGCGATGCGGCCCTCGGCGTCGATCAGGTAAGCGGTCGGCAGGCCGCGGACCGCATAGCTGTTGGCCACCTTCGAGTTCGCGACCAGGATGGGAAAGGTAACGCGGTATTCCTTCAGGAACGGAGGCACGACGACGGAGGCGTTCTCGTCCATGGAAACGCCTATAACCGAATACTTGCCGCCCGAACGGCGATACAGCCGTTCGACATCCGGCATTTCCGCTTTACAGGTGTCGCACCAGGTGGCCCAGAAGCTGACCAGCACGGGCTTGCCCCGAAAGGAGGTGAGATCGACGGTCTTCCCGGCGAGATCGGGCAGGATGAGCTCGGGCGCCTGGCGCGATCCCGAGGGGGCGCCGCAGGCGGCCAGGCCGAGCACGACGACGGCGAGGATCAATCGAGTCATAATGTGAAGAAAGAAGCATAACATAAGCCGCCCATCGCCCCCTTAGGGGGCGATGGGCGGTTGTTCCTGAAACGACTTAGCAACCGCAGGGAGTCTTCGGACCCATGGTAGTAGTCCTCCTTTAAACGACTTTGTACTGAACCAAAATCTGTTTTGCGACCTTGCCGATACGGCCGAACACCGTCGCGTCGCGGCGCGAGCGAGCGAGCATGATGGTGCCCTCATAGAGCGCCACGATGGCCTCCGCCGAGCCGCGCGCGTCGAGCTTGGAATTAAAATAGCCCTTCGACTTGCAGCGCTCGAGGCAGGCGGACAGCCCATCGGCCCACTCTTCAAAAAAGCCGGCGACGCGCAGCCGGAAAACTTCATCCAAATCGCTCATCTCAAGAGCGATGTTGCCCACAAAGCAGCCGGCCTTGCAGCCGTTTCCGTCAAAAAAGCGCTCCGCATCGGTGAACATTGCGGCCACCGCGTCCTCGGGTGCCGCCTGCGAGCAGATCGGCTCCACCTTCCGGGCCTGGAACTCTTTAATCTTATAGTCGAGTACGGCCAGGGCCAGTTCGGACTTCGAGTTATAGTGGTGGAGCAGGTTGCCCTTGGTCATCCCGCACGCCTTGGCGATCTCGTCCAGGCAGGCGTGGTTATAGCCTTTGAGGTGGATGACATGCTCCGCCTCTTGGAGGATACGCTCGCGGACGGCTGGGTCTGCTTTTCTAGCCATAATTGATTGACTGACCGTACAGTCAATCAATTATAGCCGGGACATCCGTTTCTGTCAAGCGCTATTTTGTAGAGGAGTGACGCCGATGCCGGCCTTCACGCCCGAAAGATCGTAAACCCCGCCGGGTCCGAAGCCGATGCCGCGCGTGGGATTCTTCGCGAGCCAAAGGGGAGTATCAAGATCCACAAACTTGACCCCGCCCAGCCCCGCGGCGAGGTGCGCGGCCGCGCCCATCGCGAGCGGCGTCTCCACCATGCCGCCGACCATGACGCCAAGGCCGGAGGCCTTCGCGATCAAGCCGCAGTCCCAGGCCTCGAGGACCCCCATCTTCATGAGCTTGAGGTTGAGCACCTGCGCCGCCCCCGTGCGCGCCAGCTTCAACGCATCGGACCGTCCACGCAAAGATTCGTCGGCGGCGACGGGGATGCCGCTTTTCTTGTGGAATGCGATGAGACCTTTGAGATCGTCGGCCTCGGCCGGTTGTTCGAAGAGGATCGGGCGAATGCCGCGCATCTTAAGAAGTCGAACGAGCGTCAGCGAGTGCGACGGACCGTAGCCCTGGTTGGCGTCGAGCGTGAGGGCGGCGCGGGGATGCGCCTTCGCGATGGCGGCGACGCGGGCGGCGTCCTCTTGAGCGGTAAAGCCGACCTTGATCTTGATGACTCGTACGCCGAGGGCGCGGATGCGGCGCGCTGCGACGAAGGCGGCATCCGGGGTTCCGAGCGTGACGGTCACATCGGACACGACTCGGTCCGTAGCGCCGCCGAATAAAGTCCGCAGAGGCAAACCCGCGCGCCGAGTCCAGGCGTCAAGCAAGGCCACGCCGAGCGCGGCCCGCGCCGCGCCGCCGTGCTTCGGGAGCGCCTCCTCCAATTCCTCAAGTCGGGTTCGCCATGCTGCGGCATCTTGGCCAAGCCAGCGTTTCCCCGCGAGGCGTATTTGCCGCTCGGATTTCGCCGCGGTCTCGCCGTTGAAGGCGGGAAACGGAGAGGCTTCGCCGTGTCCGACCGTGCCGTCGGCCAAGGTCAGGCGCGTAAAAACGGTTTCGAGCTCGGCGGAGGAGCCGCCGGCGATGGCGAACGGCTCGTTCATCGGGACGAGCACGCGCCGCGCATCGATCGCGACGATTTCAGCGCCTCCCCGGACGGCGCCGTTTTTCACGGGAGAGTCGTTACGACGCACGAGTCGGAGAATGAGAAGCCGTGGATCGCCGCGCCTTTCCGATCGGGAATGATGAACAGTTCATGGGGCGTGTGTGTGGAATCACGCGTCAGGTCATAAAGCCGCGGCGTGTCGAGTAGGATGAAGCTCCGGCCGTCATCATCGAACTGGATATCGCGGCCTTTGTTGCCTTCGTGAAGCCACAGATCGTCCTGCTTGATGAAGACTCGGGTGCGGCCGGTCTCCGACGGCGACATCACCGCCAGGGCCTGCGCGGCGTGATAGACGACGCGTACGAAAGACGATTGGGTTTTATTCGCCTGAGCCAGGCGCAGACCGTCGCTTTCGGTATCCCAGCGCCCATTATGCGCGGTTTCGCCGTCGCGTGCCGTTACGATCAAGGATCGCCGCAGCGAGGTGTCGCCATCGAGCGTAATCGAAGGCTTCACACCCGGCCGTGCCCCGAGGTTGATTTCATCCGTGATCGAGCCGCATTCCCGGTGCGGCGGATCCGTGACGGCGGTCGCAGGAGGTAGTGCGGCAACGCCGATCAGTTCGGCCAGCGCAACTCGCAGTTCCTTCTCGAATTCCTGATAGCCGCCCTCACCGAGGCGGTCGAAGACGATGCGCCCTTTCCGGTCCACAAGGTACATCGCCGGCCAGCCTTCGTTGCCGTAGGCTTTCCAGATTCGGCGGTCGCTGTCGAGGATGACCGGGTATTCGACCCCGTAACGCTTAAGGAGATTCTTGGCCCAAACCGGCTCCCGGTGAAAATTAAGATCCGGCGTCAGCACCCCAATCACCATGACCTGGGACAGCGCGTAGCGGTCGAACCAGGCCTGCAGCGCGGGGAGCACGCGCACGGAGTTGATCGAAGTCGGATTGATGAACGCGATGACGACGACCTTGCGCTCACGAAGACGGGAGAGGGAGAGTTGGGTCGCGTTCAGCCAGGCGCTCGCGGGGGGAAACTCGGGCGCCGGGGGATTGATCGGCCGTTCTGGAAAGGCCTCCACAGCCAGTCCCATTATAAAAAAAGTCAGGATTAGGGTTCTCACGCGAGGGGCTCCGTATCGTGCCCGGTGAGGACGATCTCGACCAAGGTCGAGAGTCTTTCGGCGCGGTCGACGGCTCCGGTTTTCTGGTAGATGGAGATGAGATTGCGGAGCATGCGAGCCAGAATATCGCGCGAGCTGACTGGCTTGCCGAGATCCGGACGCCAATCATAGCCGTTGCGCACGAGCATGCGCTTGACCTCGGGCAAAGTCATCAGTTGGCCGCCGCGAAAACAGTCCACGAACAGCGCCGCGCCGCCTTCTTTAAAGCCGGCGAGGAAATGCCCCGGCGTCCCGACACCGTAAAGAGGCAACCGCAGGCGCCGGGCGAGGAGAAGCATGAGCACCGTCAAGGTCACGGGGATGCCGCGGCGCGTGTCGATGACACGCGACAGATAGCTGTTGTCGGCGTCATAATAACGCGTCTCATTGCCCGCGAAGCCGAGCGACTGGAAAAGGTGGTTTGATAAACGGCGCACGGACTCGCCGATTCCGGCGTCGGACGGCATGTCCGCCGCGACGGTCGCCGCCACACGATCGAGCCATTGATGGTACACGGCTTCGTTCACGTCGGCGAAGCCAAAGCGTGAGATCAAGAGCGCGCCTTTTTCGAGGTCGGGGAGTTTCGTGAGGGAGAGCCTGACGAAGTCCCGGCGTAAATCCTGAAACCGGAGCTCGCCCGCCACGGACTCCAGGCGAATCGCCATTTCGGGCGTCGCGGCGGGGCGCAGCTCATCGAGGTAAGGCATGATGGCGGCGCCCACGCCCAGTATCTTAAGCCGCACCAATGCCAAGCTCGCGGGGTCTTCTTCCTCTAATAGCGTGACCAGGCTGCGCAGGGCCTTCTCATCGAGACTCACGCACGCATTGTAGCGGGGGAACCGAATCTTTTCAAGGCTTACGCGATTGCGGAAAAATTTAGGCTTGCGGATAACGCCTATTCCTTTTACACTGCGCGCTATGCGCCATCTTCCGACTGTCGCTCTGATTCTCCTGACCCTTCCGGTCTCAGCCGCGCCGTTGTCGCGTGAGGAAGCTCCCGCGCCGCTGCGCGAATGGGTGTCCTGGGTCCTGCGCGGGTATGAACGCCAGACTTGCCCTTTTTTTGATGGGCGCGAGACGCGTGAGTGCTCCTGGCCGGGCGTCCTGAAGCTGACCCTCGACGAGTCAAGCGGGCGCTTCGAGCAGGCCTGGCGCGTCCATGCCGACAGCCGCGTCCTCTTGCCCGGCGGCGAGCAATGGCCTCAGGATGTGCGCGTCGACGGAGCCCCTGCGATCGTCGGCGCCGGCCCCTCGATTCTGCTGAAGCCGGGAACCCATGTGGTGAGCGGAGCTTTTTCCTGGAAGCGCCTGCCCGAACAGCTAGAAGTTCCCGCGCAAACCGGCCTGCTCGCGCTGACGGTGCGCGGCCAGGCGACGCCCTTTCCTCCGCGCGACGACGCGGGCCGGCTTTGGCTCCAGGCCAAGGCTCAGGCGGTCGCGCCGAAGGAGCAGTCGCATCTCGAGGTGTCCGTACACCGCCGCCTGATCGACGAGGTGCCCGCGCAGCTGATCACGCGCATCCAGCTCAAGGTCTCCGGCGCCAACCGCGAGGAGCGTTTGGCTCGCGCGCTTCCCGAGGGCTTCACGCCGATGTCCCTCATCAGCCCGCTGCCCGCCCGGCTCGACGCGGACGGCCGTCTGCGGGTGCAAGCGCGCGCGGGAACCTGGGACCTGATCTTGGTTTCGCGCCGGGAGGGGGTGGGTGATGAGATCCGCGTGCCCAAGGCGGAGGGAGCATGGGACATGGACGAGGCCTGGGTCTTCGAGGCTCGTCCTGAACTGCGCCAAGCCGATTTGGAAGGCGCGCCCGCGCTCGATCCCCAACAGACCGAACTGCCGATGGACTGGCGCTCTTTGCCCGCCTATCTCGTCCGTCCCGGCGACGCGCTCAAGCTGACGCAACGCCGGCGCGGCGACGATCCCCCTTCGCCGGACCGCCTCACGCTGTCGCGCGAAATCTGGCTCGACTTCGACGGCGGCGGCTACAGCGCGCGCGACCGCATCGCGGGCACGCTCGGCAAGAGTTGGCGGCTCGAGGCCGCGACGGAAACGAAGCTCGGACGCGTCGCCGAGGCCGGACTTGATCAATTCCTCACTTCGTTGTCGAGCGGCGGACCCGCGGGGCTCGAGGTGCGCACGCGCCAGGTCCAGGTCGAGGCCGATAGCCGCGTCGAGGGGCGCCTGCGCTCCGCGGCGGGCTGGCGCCACGACTTCGAATCGGTCGGCGCGGTCCTGCACCTGCCGCCGGGCTGGCGCGCGTTCCATGTGAGCGGCGCGGACCAAGCCTCGCCGACATGGGTCTCGACCTGGAGCCTTCTCGATTTTTTCCTCGTGCTCGTGGCGGCCGCGGCCTTCCTGCGACTGTACGGCCTGAACTGGGGCCTGGCCGGGCTCGCCGGCCTCGGCCTTTCCTGGCATGAGACGGGCGCGCCGCGCTGGACCTGGATCATGATCCTCGCGCTGGCGGCCTTGCACCAGGCGCTGACGGCGCACGCGTCGCTGGAACGCTGGACCGGTGTCGCGAGGCGCGTCGTCTGGCTCGCGCTCACCTTACTGCTGCTGCCCTTTTTCGTCCAACAGCTTCGGCAGGGCATGTACCCCGCGCTTGAATTCCCATATCAGACTGTCGAGCCAGGGCAGGCGGGGCAGGATCAGGGCGAGGTGTCCGAGCGTCTTGTAGAAGCCCCCGCACCGAGCGGTACAGGCTCGGGTGGAATGTATTTGAATCGGAGCTCTAAGTTTAAAGGCATCGCAGGGCCGCGAGGTTCGGTCGCCGCTCGAAGGGCCGGCGCGAACTCCGGCGACACGTTCTCGCGTACTGGCAGCGCTCTGTCCAGCCTGAACGCGGCGGCGTCCGAAGAAATTCCCGCCGAGGCGGAGGAAGACGCCAAGGCGGAAGATGCCGCTCAAGCGGAGATGGCGGAGGCAACAAAATCCGCGGGCCAGAGCCTCGATTACATACAAGGGGCGAGAAAGAGAAAGATGGCCTCGTTGTCGTTCTACTCCACGGTCGTCAATCAAATGCGCCTCGATCCCAACGCGCGCGTGAGCACGGGGCCGGGGATGCCGATGTGGTCGTGGCGTTCGGTGCGACTCTCGTGGAAAGGCCCGATGCCTCAGGATCACCGCGTGCGCCTCTGGCTTCTGTCGCCGGGCGTGAATCTGCTGCTGTCCGTATTGCGAGTCGTCCTGCTCGCAACCCTGGCCTTGCTTGTCGGGGGGTGGCCGGTGGGTGCATGGCTTGAGACTTTGCGCGATCCCGAGGGACGCCGCCGCGCGGCGCGCGCGGTCCTGCCGCTCCTGCTGCTGTCCGCGCTCCTGCCGGTCCGCGCGTCGGCCCAGCAGTTCCCGCCCAAAGACCTGCTCGATGATCTGCGAGCTCGCCTGCTTGAGAAGCCGGAATGCGGCGTCAACTGCGTCGATGTCCCGCGATTGCAGATCACGGCGTCGGGCGGCTGGCTCAGCCTTCGCCTCGATGTTCACGCCGCCGCGGCGACAGCCGTGCCGGTGCCAAGCGGCGGTCGCGAGTGGACGCCCTCCAAGGTCAGCCTCGACGGCGCGCCCGCGACCTTGCGCCGCGTTGAAGACGGCTCGCTGTGGGCGCCGGTAACCCCCGGCGCTCATGTGCTTGTGTTGGAGGGGCCCTTGCCCGAGCGCGACGCGGTGCAGATCGCTTTGCCGCTTAAGCCTCATCGCGTGACCGCTTCGGTGGCGGGCTGGGTCCTCAACGGCGTGCGCGACGATGGGCGCGCCGAGGATAATCTTCAGCTGACGCGTTCGCGCGGAGCTGAGAGCACCGCCGCGGCCGCCGCGTCCGCTCGCGCACAGGGAATATTCCCGCCGTATTTGCGCGTCGAGCGCGTGGTGCGCTTGGGCTTATCCTGGACCGTCGAAACGGTCGTGACGCGTTTGACGCCGCCCGGGGCGCCGGTCGTCGTGCAGATCCCTCTGCTGCCGGGCGAGTCCGTCACCGCGCCGGAGCTGAGGGCGATCGGCGGCAAGGTCGCGGTTAACATAGCGCCTCAGGCGATGTCCTTCGCCTGGACCTCGGTTCTTAAGGAAACGAAGGAGCTCGCGCTCGCCTCGCCCGCGTCCGGGCCGTGGACTGAGTCGTGGCGCGTCGAGCCCGGTCCGCTCTGGCATGTGCAGTTCTCGGGCTTGGCGCCGATCTACGAGGAGGCCAATCCCGGGCCGCGCTCGTTGACTTTCCGGCCTCGTCAGGGCGAAACGGTCGCGCTGAAGATCACGCGGCCCGGGGCGGTCGCCGGTCAGACCTTGACCGTGGATCAAAGCGTGCTGACGCTCAAGCCGGGCGTGCGCGCGACCGATGCCTCTTTGTCCTTGTCCCTGCGAAGCAGCCGGGGCGACCGTCAGGTTCTGACCTTGCCCGATGGCTCTGACCTGCTGAGCGTCCGCGTCGACGGGGCCGTTCAGCCGCTGCGTCTGGAAGGCCGCCGCTTGACGGTGCCGGTCACGCCGGGCGCGCACACGGTGGACGTGGACTGGCGCCAACCGGGCGGGGCCCGGGTGTTCTACCGTGCGCCCGAGGTGGACCTGGGCGCGCCGAGCGTCAATTCGCACGTGCGCGTGGAGATGCCCGCCGGGCGTTGGACTTTGCTTCTGGGGGGCCGCGGCCTGGGACCGGCCGTGCTGTTCTGGAGCCTGCTGGCGGTGTTCCTGCTCGTGAGCGTTGGGCTCGGTAAGACGGGCGTCACGCCGCTGAAGTGGTCGCAATGGTTTTTGATGTCGCTGGGGCTGACGCAGCTGAGTGCGCTCGGCGGTGTAATCGTCGCGGGCTGGTTCGTGGTCGTGGGTCTGCGCGGCGCCCATCCGCCGGAACAGCGGCGCGAATTCAATCTGGCCCAGGTCTTCCTTGGGCTCATGACCGCCGCGGCCGCGGTGTATCTGTTCCTCGCCATCAAGCGGGGGCTGTTGGGGGCGCCGGACATGCAGATCTCCGGCAACGGCTCCGGAGCTTACATGTTGCGCTGGTACATGGATCGCGCGCAGACGACCTTGCCGAGGCCTTGGGTCTTGTCGGTGCCGCTCTTCGTCTACCGCGCGGGGATGCTGTGTTGGGCGCTCTGGCTGGCCGATGCGCTGACGCGCTGGGTGCGCTGGGCTTGGGACTGCTGCGGCGTCGGAGGGCTCTGGCGAGGCAAGTAGGGTCGCTCGAGTCGGGAAATATGATTGAATTTCTCGTCGGTCTATCGACGAGAAAATGAGCGCACCCCGCCCCCACGAAGTTCTGGCCGCCCTGCGAACACTTGAGGACTTGGCTTCGGCCGATCCAATGAGCGTGCGCGGCGTCCTGGCGACCCTGATCTCCGTCGACGGAGCGCTTGGCGAACGGCCGGGCGCCTCCTGCGTGATCGCCGATGAAGCGTCCGCGGGCGGCGACGGTGTTCTGTCTGTTTCCTCCATCCCCGAATCCTTGCGCGACGCCGCGCAGGCGGCTATCGAAGAGCAGACCCCTCGCCTCATCGAGGTGGACCTGACCGAGGACGACGCCATTTTCGGCCCGGGAGGCCTGTCCGGGCGCGCCGAGGTTTGGATCGAGCCGATCACGGGAGAGCTGCGTGAGCGCTTGCGCGAGGTTCGCGAGACCTTACTCCGCGGCGAAGGTCTGGTCATCGAGTTCGCTTTGTCCGGCGACGACGCAGGGCGGCGTCGCCACTTCCAGCCCGATCACCCGGGCGTTAAGGCCTGCTACCAGGAAGGCGCGGCGGAACTCGAGGAAGAGGCCCAGCGCGGCGGCGTGCGCCGGCTCATCCGGTTCCCCTTAATTCCCATGGGGAAAGCGCTTATTTTAGGCTCAAGCGAGGACTGCCGCCGCATGGCGGAGCTGTTGGATCGATTGGGTTTTGTCGTGACGGTCGCCGACCACCGCCCGGGACGCCTGCATGGCGAAGGCTGGGACCGCGCGCGCTGGCAACTCGTTGAAGGCGGGTGGGAGGCGGCGCGCTCCGCCTGCCGTCCCGACCTCGACACCTACATCGTCATCGCCACGCGTAGCCACTCCGCCGACCTGCGCGCCTTGAAGGGTGCGGTGCCAAGCCCCGCCCGCTATGTCGGCCTCGTTGGGGCCGTCGGCCGGGCGGCTAAGCTTTTGGGGGAGCTGCGTGAGTCCGGCGTGGAACCCCGCTCCGGAGCGTTTTCGGCGCCTGCCGGCCTCGATGTCGGCGCGGAGACCGTGGAAGAAATTGCGCTCGCCGTGACCGCTGAAATTTTGGCGGTGCGCGCCGAGCGCAAGGGCGGGCGTCCGGCGCGCGCGCGCGCCGCAGGGTCTTCTCCCATACAACGGAAGGGGGGCGTGAAAATCCCCGGGCTCGTATTGGCCGCGGGACGGGGCAAGCGCTTCGGCGCGGCGTCGAAAATGCTCGCGGCCATCGATGGGCGGCCGGTTTTGCGGCATGTCGTGGAATCCGCTCTCGCCTCCCGTCTCGATCCCGTCATCTTGATTCTGGGCGCCGGCGCCGAGGACGGCCTTAAGGCCATCGAAGGCCTCGATGATCCTCGTCTGCGCGTGGTGTTTAATCCGGCGTGGTCCACGGGCAAGGCCTCCTCTTTCGAGGTGGGGCTTCGCGAAGTTCCGACGGACGCTCCCGGCGTCGTGGCGTTGCTCGGCGACATGCCGCGCGTGCCCGCCTGGCTTGTCGAGCGCGTCATCGCGGAGTTCGAGCTGTCGGGCTCGCTGACCTTTCCGATTTATCCCGGTACCGGAGGCCCGGTCAAAGGTCATCCGACCGCGTATCCGCGCGAATTATTCGGCGAGATCGGCCGCCTCGTTGGAGACGACACCGCGATGGCCGCCGTGAGGGCGCACTGGGGTGAGGCGGTCAAGATCCCGCTCGACGACGGCGGCACGCAGGCCGACATCGACACCGCGCAGGACCTTGAGCTGCTGAACGTGAAGCCGGAAACGCAGGGCCGGCTTCTCTAAACTCGCACCGGTGCGAGTTCTCTGACCGTCAGGCTTCGTAGCTGATCGAGACGACGGACCACTTCTCGGCGCCCTCTTCGGCCTCGTCTTCGCCGACGATGCGCACGGATTTTTTAAGCCCGTCCTCGCGTTGAATCACCACCGAGGCGCCGAAACGAATTTGTTCCTTCGGCTGGGCCGCGGGATCGACGGGGATCCTCGTCGGGTCCCTGCGCGTCCTCTTTGACGAACGCCCGGCTCATAAACCCTAGTGTTTCCCGGCGATAAGGGCGCAGGCTTCATCGAGGGTGAGCGCCTGCTCTAGGCCGGTCGCCAGCGCTTTGACCTGCAGGACGCCGCGCGCGGCTTCGTCGGGCCCGATGACGATCGCGTAGCCGGCCTTTTTTTGGTCGGCGTACTTAAATTGTGCTTTCAGCTTGCCGGTGCCCGGGTACACATCGATCGCCAGCCCCTTGGCGCGCAACGCCGCGCCGACATCGAGCGAGCGGCCGCGCAGCTCGTCGGAGAATACGGTCACGACCGCGTCGGGCGCGGCGTGGTCGCCGGCCTTTCCCATCTCTTCAAGAATCAGCATCAGGCGTTCGAAGCCGATCGAGCCGCCGCAGGCGGGCGTGGACGGGCCGCCGAATTTCTCGGTCAGCTTGTCGTAGCGTCCGCCGCCACCGAGCGACCCGGAGAGGGACGCATGGCGAAACTCGAACACAGGACCGGTGTAATAGCCCATGCCGCGCATGAGGCTCGGGTCCACCGAGATCGACGCGGTTGGGACGAGCGCTTTGACGGCGGCGATGATTTTGTCGAGCGGCTCCGTTGCCGTGCCGTTATCGGTCAGCAGGGTCTTGATTAAGGCGTCCGTCGCGGCCTGGCCCACGGAAGCGACGAGCTCGGTGATCACGGCGTCGCGACCGATCTTGTCGAGCTTGTCGACGACCACGCAGGCGTGACCTCTCTTCTCCTCGGCCACTCCCGCCGCCGCCAGCGCTTGGTCGACGAGGCGCCGATCATTCAGATGCACCTTCACGCCGTCGAGTCCGAACGCGGCGAACACGGCGAGAATCGCGGTGATGACCTCGACCTCCGCGCCCCAGGAATCGGAACCGATGATGTCCACGTCGCACTGCGTGAATTCGCGGTAGCGTCCCTTCTGCGCGCGCTCGGCGCGCCAGACGGGGCCGAGGTTGAAGGCTTTGAAGGGGTGGGGGAGCTGGGAGCCGTGCTTGGAGTACCAGCGCGCGAGCGGTAAGGTGAGATCAAAGCGCAGGCCGAGGTCAGCGAGCTCTATTTTCTCGGCGGCCGCGCGCTCAAGGGCCTCGCCGCGCTTCATGATCTTAAAGATAAGCTTCTCGTTCTCGCCGCCGCCTTGCCCGGTCAGCACCGCGAGGTCCTCAACGGCGGGCGTCGCCACGGGTTGAAAGCCAAACGAGCGGTAGACGCGGGTGATCGTCTCGACGGCGCGGGTGCGGGAAGCGACCTGGTCGGGCTGAAAGTCGCGAAAGCCCGACGGCGGCGTCGTGGGAATGGTCATGGCGGATAGATTAGCAAAATCGCTAGACTCGCTTAATGAGCGTCGAGCGCGGAGGTTTAACCGTCGTCCACGGCCCGTTTGAGGCGCTTGAGATTGCGTTCGTCGAGCGCGTCCGGGCGCTCAGGCCCGCGGCCGGCGGCAAGCCGCTGCTCGTGGTCGCGCCCTCTCGCGTCTTGGCCGACCGGCTCGAGCGCCTGCTCGCCGTTGAGAATGATCTGCCCCTTCTTGGAGTTCACTTTCACACCTTTCATTCTTTAGCCGCGGCAGTCGTCGAGGAGGGCGGCTTCCCCGACAAGGCGCTCATTTCGGACCCCGTCTTCCACGACGCGGTCGTCGATCGAGTTCTCGACAAAGCTCCCTCATTGGGCCTCGCGAAAGAATTAAGGCCGAAGGCCTTGTCCTCCGCGGTCCGCTCAAGCCTTCGCGACCTGATCGACTCAGGCGTGGACGCTCGGCAGGTGGCCGAACATTTTGGTTCTACTTTGCTTAAGGATGACGACGAGGCCGGCCGCCTCAACGCGTTGTTGTCTCTAATGGCGTTGTACGAGATGGAGCTCGCCCGCCTAGGCGTGCAGCCGCCCTCCGCGCTCGTCAAACAGGCGGCAGCGTATGCTCCAACTTCCGTGTGGTTGTCGGAATTTTCCGCGATTCTTTACTACGGCTTTTACGATTTGACTGGTCTTCAGTTAGATTTCTTCGAGGCGGTCACCAACACAAGACCCTCTTATCTTTATTTCCCATACCGGCAAGGTCACCCCGCCTTTCGCTTTTCCGATGAATTGTTCGATCAAAAATTATCCGGTCACACCCTGCAGGCCGTGGCCGGCGAAGCCGGCACCACGGCCCTCGGTGGAGCCCTCGATTCCTTGTTTGATCCCGCGAAGCTGCCGGTCTCTGTCGAGTCCGGCCGTGTCGTCATCGTGTCCGCCTCCGGCGCCCGCGACGAGTCCTGGGCCGCCGCCAAAGAAGTCTTGCGTCTTCTCAGCGAAGGTGTCCTGCCCCACGAAATCGCCGTCGTCGCCCGTTCTCTTGAGCCCTACCGCCTCGCTCTCGCCGAGGTGTTCTCCGCCGAAAACCTGCCCCTCGATCTGTCCTGCGGCGAGCCGGTCCTGCGTCATCCCCCCGCCAAGGCCGCGCTCGACCTCCTAACCCTGCGCGAGCGTGACTTCCCCGCACGCACCGTCGAGGATCTCGCCGGCTCGCCGTACTTCACCGCGGCGGACCCCCGTCGCGCCGCGCGGTGGCGCCGGCTCGTCGACGCCCTTGGCATCCGCGCGGGCTGGCTCCAGTGGCGCGGCAAGCTCGAGCCGCGCATCGGCGCCCCCGTGGAGCTTCGCCCGCACCGGGTACGCGAGGGCCTCCCGGGCGAGCTTATCCCGGCCGAAGACGCGAAGGCGTTATGGGACTTCGTCTCCGGTCTGCGCGAGACCCTAGGCGCGGCGCCGGTCCAATGGTCCGCCCGGGTCGCGGAGGCACGAGCCATTCTCGCGGCCTACCTGCGTCTGCCCCCCGACGCGAGTCCCGCGGAGCGCGACGCCTGGGGCGCAGTGCAGGACGCGCTCGAGGAGTTAACCGGCTTTGATCGCCTCGGCGAGCCGTGCTCATGGGAGGATTTCCTCGACGCCTTCGAGCGCAAGCTGTCTCGGGCGACGCGCGACGCGGGCGATGGACGGCTGGGCGTGCGGGCGCTCGACGCGATGGACGCGCGCGGCCAACGCTTTCGCGCCGTCGTGCTGATCGGTCTTAAGGAGAAGCTTTTCCCGCGGCAGGTTCTCGAGGATCCGCTGTTGCGCGATGGCGCGCGCGCGGTTCTGCGCCATCCCGCGGGCTATTGGATCGGCCGCAAGGCCGCCGGTCATGAGGAAGAGCGCCTTCTGTTCTATCTCGCCGTCGCCTCGGCCAAGGAGCGGCTCGTTCTCATTTACCCACGCTCGGATGAGGCGGGCAAGGCCTCGGTGCCCTCGACCTATTTGCGCGAGCTGTGTCGGGCCGCGGGTCTGCCCGCGCCCGGTGAAGACGACACGCGGCGCGTGCCGCGTCAGCCGGCCGAACGCCTGCGCTCTGAGCCTGCCGAGCTGCTCACCCCGCGTGAGGCCTCCCTTCTCAGCGTCTTTGAAGGCGGCGCTCCCGACCCGGCGCTCGACGCCGTTGATTTGACGGAGAGCCTGGGTCGCGTCGCCGCGCTCAATGATCGCGGCGCCGCCGGCGAATACGATGGCCTGACCCGCCCCATCGCGGCCGAGCTCGCCAAGCTCAAGAAGTCCGGGCTGTCGCCGACGGCCATGGACATGTACGCGACCTGTCCGTTCCGATTCTTCGCGGCGCGCGTGCTTGGGCTTGGGGAGCGCGAGGAAGGCTCCGACCGGGGCGAGCTGACGCCGCAGGCGCGCGGCCTCGTCTATCATGCCGTGCTCGAGCGATTCTATTCGGCGTTGCCCGAAGCTGAGTGGGCTGGAAAAAAGGATTGGGGCCCGGTGTTTGACGCGGCGGCTAAGGCCGTGTTCAGCGAGAACGATTGGCGTGCCCTGGGTATTTATCCTCTGCTGTGGGAGTCCGCGCGCCTCGACATGAGCGCGCGTCTACGGGACTTTATTCAATGGGACCTCGAGCGCCTGCGCGCGGCGAAGGTGCGGCCGCGCTTGTACGAGACGCGCCTGCAGGGCGGTCCGCCGGAAGGCGCGCCGGGCGGCGTGCCGTGGAAGGGCGTGGCCGACCGCATCGACGCCGACGAGTCCGGAGGGACGTTTCGTGTCGTGGACTACAAGACCCGCTCGAACGCGCGCTGGAAGAACCTGGCTAAGCAGGCCGCCGCGGGGGATCTCCATCAGCTGCCGTTTTACGCCGAGCTTGCCGGCGCGGCCCTGGGCGAGAAGCGGATCTTCGGCGGCGCAGAGCTGCTGTTTCTTGAAGTGGAAGAGGGGGAGGAACGCTCGGCGGAACTGAGCGCGGAGGACTGGGGCCTCGCTCGCGGATCCTTCCTCGCCATCCTCGCTGAGCGCGTCGAGGCGATCGCCTCAGGCCGCTTCCCGATCCGTCCCGAGGACGGCGAGCGGGGGCACTGCTCCTGGTGCGAGTTCCCGACCGTTTGCCGCAAGGCCCATGGCCCATCTCGCGCGCGCGGCCTGCGCGCGGCAGTCCCCGGGTCTTGACGGAAGCCGTCGTCGGGGCTACACTCCGAACGGGAGCCCCCTCTCATGACCATTCTCCTCCCGGCCCGGCGTCTTTTTTTTGTTTTTGCGCTCGCGGCGCTCTGCGCCCTCCCCGCGCCGGCATTTGCCGCCGACGCCTTCGACGCTGTTCTCGTCGAGAACGATCCTCAGGCCGCCAATGAGTTCCTGACCGTACGCCATGCCGAACTGGAGGCGCTTAAGGCGAGCGACCCGGCCCGATACGACAAGGTCTTCCCACGCGCGCTCGAGCTCAAGGACCTGAGCGGCCTGCTGGTCACCTATCCGTCTGATGTTCGCGCGATTCGTCTGGGCATCAGCCGGCGATCCACCTGCGAGTTCTGCCAGAAGCCCGCGGTCCTGTTCGCCTGGTTGGCGCGTTATTATCCCAGTGTGCCTCAACCGCGGCTTCAGGCCATCCGCGAGGCGCTGTGGGATTGGAAGGAGCTTCCCGATTTGCGGCGAACCTGGCTTCTCGCGCATGGCGAAACCGAGGCGGCCTGGACGGCCGAGGAATTCGCCCCACGCCAGGCGAAGCTTGTCGAATGGGCACTTGCCGAGAAGACGGAGATTCTCAAACTTAATCCGCGCACGAGGGGTGAGTTCGAACAGCTTGAATCGCGGATGTGGGCGATGACCGTCGTTCTATCCGGCGACGACGCGGCCCCCGTCTGGCATCATGTCGAGAAAGCGAGGAAGCTCGTCGAAGGGCTTGAGGTCGCGAGAAAGAAGATCGGCGACCCCGCCAACCCGAAGATCAAAGCCCTGCTCGCCGCAGCGGGGGACGGGGCGGATGTGGACGCCCGCCTAGCGTCGCTCAGCGCTCTCTTTGACGCGGCGGGGATGAACTCCGCCGCCGTGAAGTCCCAGGCCCCGCCCAAGCCGGGGCAGGTCTTCAATGATGACCGCCGCAAGCGCGTCGCGGATCTTCTTCAGACCTCGATCATGCGCGAGATCGCGGGAACCTGGTCGGGGGATGAGCTGAAAGAGTTTTATTCGAAGGTGCCGCTTAAAATCGAGATCAAGACCACCGACATGGCCGCCATCGCATGGTATTGGGATGGGAAGATGAGCTTCAACCAGGACTCGATCGAGGAATTCGTCAAAGCTCGCGGACGCGGACTCGACGACCTGAGCCGCGATCCCGCCTTGCTCAAAGAGTTGACCCGCGAGGTCGCGCCAATCTTCGTGCATGAGGCAAAGCACCATCAGCAAGATGTCTGGGCTCAGGCGCAGGGCATACCCTCAAACTGGTCTCAGCATCAGGAGCAGGAAGCGATGATGGCCCACGCTCTGTACGGCCTTGAAAAATCAAAACGCGATCCGTCCTACGCCAAGTACTTGAAGGACACCTCAGCTTCTTCGACGAACACGCGGATGCTCCTGGGTTTAATGCAAACCTTGCGTACCGAGGGGGCGGACTCTTTTGGGCGCTCAGTCGTGACCTCTCATTATCCCGATCGCTTGTCGCTCGAGGGCGTCGTGTGGTGCACGATACTCATGCACAATGCGTTCGCCGAGCCGGTGCAGAACGAGCTGGCGAGGCGCGCGGCCCTCACTGACGCCGAGCGCGCGGCGCTCGAGACCGGCCCGGGCTTCGAGGAAAAATACGCCTCAATGGAGGCGTTCCTCGAGGCTTTGCGGAAGGTCAAAGGTCCGGCCCTGAACGAGGTTATGGTTCAGCAGAAGGAACTGCTCGAGAAGTCTCCTGAGATTTACGCGAAGTACGCGGCCCGGCTCGACGCGGCCATTCGCGAGACGGCGGCTAGGCGCGACCTCATCCTGTCCAATAAGCTGCCGGTGCGACGGCGCGCGGAACCTCCCGTTCCGGGCGGGGTGAAATAATGCGTCAAGCTCTCGCTTTCGTCGTCCTCGCCGTATGCGCCGCGTCCGCCTCCGGCGTGGAGAAGAAGACCATGACCGACGCGTTTTTTGATTGCTCCGCTCCCGCGAAATGGGAGAGCCAGCGTGAAGAGCGCCTGACGACCTTCAGTGGACCGCGCGGAGCCGACAATCTCGCTCCGGTGATTACTGTGCGCTACGTCCAGCCGGGCGACCCGGAAAAAGGCGACGCTGACGCCTATCTCAAGCGCTTGACCGCTAAATCGGACCTCGATGTGCCCGGCTGGAAAACCGGCCCGATCACCGCCGCGACCATCGCCGGGCGCAAGGCTCGCCGCGTGGAGCGGGATGTGTCCGAGTTCGTCCCGCCGAACTCAACGAAGACAAAGGAGATCCCCATGAAGGAGGTCCACCTCATCGTCCCGGCGGCGAAGGGCTGGTACCTGCTTGTCTCCTACGCCCCGCGCTCGGCGGACGCCCTGCAGCGTAAGACCTTCGAGCGCTTCCTGAAGTCCTTCAAGCCGAAGCTTTAACCTGTCTTGACAAACGGAGAATGCGGGCCTACACTGAGCCTGAGAGGTACACCCCCCATGTCCCCAGCCCTCTACGTCCTGCTTGCCGTCCTGATGTTCACCGCGCCGCCTTCGCACGCGGGCGACCCTAAAACCGAAACAGCCCCCATCATCGGGGGGCCCGTTGCCCCAGCCGATCCCAGCAAGAAGGTTGTCTGGGACGATCCCTCGCATAAGCTCTTCTTCAACTACCAGCGTTATCTCCTAAGGTTGAAACTCAATCCCCAGACCGAGGACACATGGGACGCCTTGGTCGCTCCGGAGCAGGCCAAGATGCTGAAGGAAACGGAAGAGTTTTTAAAAGGCAAACTCGCCAAAGTGATGGCTTCGGATTGGGTTCGCACTGATGACATGACTTTGATTAAGGAGGTTTGGGGCGAGGAGGTCGGGGCTGCCGTCGAGCGCGTCACCGTCGCGCACAGCAACGGCGATCCGTCTCAGATCGAACAGGCCACCGCGCAGGCGGCGGCGCTCGCGAAGTCCGTTGGCGGCGTCAAAGCCGATTGGAAGGCGCTGTTCGACGGCCAAAAATCGGGATCGGAGCTCGATCTGCCCGGGTCCGCTTCAAAGGCCGACACGAAGGATTACCTCGCCGTCGAAAAGAAGTCGGATTTCATGGCGTCGCTGAGCTCAGCCGAGACGGCTCGGGTCCTCGCCACTCAGAAAAGCTATGCGTCGTTCCTGCGCGAAAAGGGCGTGGCGGACGCCGCCATGCCGGGCATGCTCGCGATGTATCAGGTCCTCAACGGTGCGCCGACCGCCTCGAGCCGGGAGATGGAGCATCTGCTTCCCACGGTTGTGGCCTTCCTCAACGACGGCAAGCGCGTATCCTTCAACCCGAAAGGTCCGGAGGGCGCGCTTGGCATGGCGACCCCCGGCGACTATGACCGTCCCGAAGCCGTCGAGGTCACGCCTTCAGTGATCGGCGCTGACCCGGTCGTCGTGGGCAAGACCCTCGCTCACGAATTCCAACACATCTATGATATGTACACCGGGCGCTACTATACGCTTGATTCTGAGATGCGCGGCTTCAAGGTGGCGGCGCTCTACTTTAAGACCCTGAAGGAACGCAACCCGGAGAAGTATGAGGCTCTGCGCAAGAGCGACGATGACGAGACGCGCGGAATTCTTCGCGATGTTGAGTCCTACACACGCGATTTCGAATCAAGCCCCGTCGCTTTCCGCGAAGCGGTCTCGACGCGCTATCAAAGCCGGGACCAAGGCGTATTCATGGGCCGTATGTCCCTGCGCGAGAGCGTCGATCCACGCCTCGAATCCGGAGGAGTCGTCGACCTGGCCACCGAGCGCAGCCGCCTGGAGGTCGACAAGCGTGAGGTCGCGTCGCTCGAAGCCGAACAGGCCCGCGCGAACAAGACATATTTGTCGAACACCGCGTCCCGTGACGCCGCGCGCGAGCTCGAAAAAATCACGAAGGATTTGGCGTCCGCACGCCGGCGTCGTGATGGGTCTGATCGTGAAGTCACGATCAAGCAGATTCGCCTCAAACGGATGGAGTCCGAGGTCGCGTGGATGGACAAAATCGCCGCGGAGAAGGGGCGTCAGCCGGACGCGCACGACCTGACTCTCGCCGTCGACCGCTCCTACATCCCGCAATGAAATACTTTCTCCTATTGGCGGCGGCGCTGGCGCCCACGGCGGCCTTGGCGGCCATCGACATGACGCGTTACGCCCACCCGCGAGGCGATTATTCGTTGACCTATCCATCGGACTGGAAGCGTTCGACGGGCCTTCAGGCCCTGGTCGTGCGCCCCCCGGGTCCAGCGGGAAAGCAGTCGAGCGTGACTCTCGAGCGGTATCCGCTCGGCAAGGATTCGCCGGCCACTCCCCAGGCCTTTGAGACAGCGCTTCGTGCCGATGTGGGACGCATCAAAAAGCTCGATTGGGAAGGCGGCATCATAGTGGATGGACGCAAAGCGCGGCGCGTGGCGTTGACCATGACCGTGACTCTCAAGACATCTTTAGGGACCCCGCTGCCAGGCCCGCGTCGTGAGGTGTATCTCATCCTTCCAAAGGAAGGGGAGTACTACTATGTGCTGAAGCTTGTCGGCGTGGGCGCGGCGTTCGAACAGGCCCTGCCCGAGTTCGACCGTATCGCCGCCGGCCTCACGCTGGCGAAACCTCCCGTCCCAGCGGTGAAATAATCATGGCTGAACGCGACTGTCCGAAGTGCCCCTTCTCGCCGATGGACGAGGTCGTGGCCGGAGATATGACGCTCGACGAGTGCCCGAGGTGCAAGGGGCGCTGGTATGATTTCGACGAGCTGGCCAAGACGGTGGCCGATCCGGCCGCCTTCACCGCGGCCATCGCGAAAGGCCCGCTACGGCCGCGCCAGGGGCAGGCGAAATGTCCCGTCTGCCTCGAGGACATGATGAACGGCGGCTTTGGCAACGAGCTCCTGCGCGTCGATCAGTGCGCGGGCCACGGCTTTTGGCTCGACGCAGGCGAGCTGCGCCTGCTCAATACTCTGATGTCGTCCTAAACGACGAGGTCCGCCGTGCCGGTGGGGTCGTAGGCGGGAAGGACGAAAAAGAACCTCGAACCCTTGCCCATCGCCGTCGTGAGCTCCATATCGGTGCCGTGGGCTTCGAGGATCATCCGCGACAGCGCCAGCCCGACGCCGAAGCCCTTCGCCTCGCGCTTGCCATCCTCCGTGCGGTAGTAGCCGTCGAAGATCTTCTTTTGGTCGTCGGGCGCGATGCCGATGCCTGTGTCCTGGACAAAGATTTCCACGCGTCCGCCGGGAAGCGCGCGCGCACCGAGCGTGATTGCGCCGCCATCGTGCGTGTACTTGACCGCGTTGGTGAACAGGTTGGCTACGACGAGGGAGAGCGCGTCAGGGTCGCCCGCGCAAGGCAACGGACCCTCCGGAAGCTCGAGCTTTGTAATCAGCTTTTTGCGCGTCGCGAGGATATCGAGGCGGGAGGCCGTACCCCGCAGAAGTTTCGCGGCGTCCACACGCTGAATCTCAAGAGAAAACTTGCCCGCCTCCAGCCGTCCGAGGTTGAGCAGGTTCGTGGCCATTGTGGACAGCGCCCGGATGTTGGCCGAGAGCATGTCGTGCCAAGGAGTGGATTGCGCCGTGCCGGGTTCATTTTCCTTCAGGAGGGCGTGCGCCGTGTGAATCACGGCCAGGGCGTTATTGAACTCGTGGCTGACACCGGAGACGAGCTGAGATTTAAGGCGTCCGGCTTGGCGTTCCCGTTCAAATTGAGCGTTGAGCTGGGCGGCCATCGAACGCATCGCGCTCATGAGGTCAAGAATTTCGGGGGCGCCGTCCGGCATGTCGAGCGTCCACGGTTCCCCGAGCCTCCAAGTGGAGGCCTGCGCGCGCAGGCGCTGGACCGGGGTGACGATGATACGAGCCACGCCGGCTGCGACGGCGATGCTGCCGAACAGGCCGAATCCCAGCACTGTTGTGAAGGTCAACATGGCCGCCTCGCGCGTCGCACGGCGCTGAGAGTCGAGTCGAGCGAAGCTCAAGCGGCCGAAATAAGACATCCGCTCGATATGACGGTCGATGATCTGGTTGTCGAGCGCCTGCCGGAGGCCTTCGATGCGGCTCACATCTCCGCGCTTGGCGCGCTGGAAAAGTTTGTTTTGCGCCGCGTCATAGCGTTCAAAATCGCGGGCGATGTCTTCCCATTCGGCCCGCTCCTCGGGAGCTCGAATCAGGCTGCCGATGCGGCGGTGCGAGGCCGAGTAATCGCGCACGACCTCGGCGCGGCGTCCCAGCCATAGAGTGTCGCGGGAGGTCAGATAATTATCGGCAAACGCATCGATGCGGTGTAATTGATTGCGGTGCGCCGGGAGCTCCGTCAGGACCATGAGCTGATCGGCGAATCCGCTTCCGAGCTCGTCTTCGGCTTTACTGTGCGTCATGTAGGCCACGGTCGAGAGCAGGGCGAATACGCTTAAAGTGGTCGCCAGAACCGCGGTGAGGCGCGCGCGTAGGGTCCAGTGTCTCATCTCGTCATCATGCGATTTCCAGAGAGGCGACGCAACGCGGCCACGCCCCGTCATCTCCCCCGCTAATTCCTATAATCAGGGCGTATGAACGAGGCGCCCGACAAAGACCACCGTGACCGCGCGCGCCTGAGCCTGGCGTCGAGCGTCGTCGTTGAGGCCGGGGCGGGCACCGGCAAGACGACCTTGCTCACCGACCGGATCCTGTTTCTGGTGCTCGCGGGCGAAGCGCCGTCGCGTATTGAGCAAGTCGTCGCGCTGACATTCACGGAAAAGGCCGCCGGAGAAATCAAAATTCGCCTGTCGGAGCGCCTCTCGGAATTGGCGGGTCGCCTCTCGGGCGGGGTCCTCTCCGCGGAGGCCGCCGAGCGCGCCGATCGGATGATCGTGGAACTCGGCGGCCACTTCAAGAGCGCGGAGGCGAAGGTGCTTGAGCGGGCGCGCTGCGCCCTCGAGGATCTCGACAAGGCGCCGATCGGCACGATTCACTCGTTCTGTTCCCAGTTGCTTCGTTTATACCCCGTCGAGGCCGGTGTTGATCCGGGATTCCGCGTCGACGAGGGTGAGGGCTTTTCGGAGATGTTCGCCTCCGAGTGGGCGCGCTGGCTTGATGACGAGCTCGGTGAGAGGCCTCCGCGCCGCGCGCGTTGGCTGGAGTTGCTTGGGATCGTTTCATTGGAGGAGTTGGAAACTCTTGCGCGCGAGCTGGGCTCCGAGCGATTTGATCCGGAGTCTGTCGGCGCCCCCGATCATGCCGCGGCGGCGGCCCTGCGCGCGCTCGCGGCGAGCGCGGCCGGTTTGGCGGAGGGCCGCGTGAAGCCGCGCGGAGGGGTGCTCGATGCTTTGACGGCGATTGAGAAGCGGCTTACGGCCGCCGCCGCCGCGGCTGAGTCTGAAGAGCCTCCTCTCAATGTCATCGACCCGGCCTTGCCGCCAAACGCGAAGTGGCCCAAGGCTTGGGAAGAAGACGAGGTCGCGGCTGAGCAATATGAACGGCTTATGCAGATCGCCAAATCCGCGTCGCCGAGGGGGGAGGCCGTGACGCGCCGGGCGGCCCGCCTGCTGGCTCCGTTTGCCGCTCGATTGCGGCGCGAGTACGCGCGCCGGGGCTGGGTGTCCTTTGACGGCCTTCTTCGCCGCGCGCGAGACCTCGTGCGGGACGCGAAGCGTCCGCGCGAGGAGCTCAAGCGCCGCTTCGCCGCGATTCTCGTCGATGAGTTTCAGGACACCGATCCCCTGCAGGGGGAGCTGCTTCTGTATCTGTCTGAAGCGCCGGGACGCTCGGCCTCCGCCTGGCGCGAAGTCGAACCCGCCCCGGGCCGCCTGTTTGTCGTGGGAGATCCGAAGCAATCCATTTACCGCTTTCGCGGCGCCGACATCGCGGCGTACGAAGGCTTCATCGCCCGCCTTCACGCGGGCGGGGCCTTGGCCTGCGACCTGACCGCTAATTTTCGCTCAGTTCCGGGCGTGGTGGGACCGGTGAACGATGTGTTCTCACGCGTCATGCGCGCCGAGGCCGGCGCCCAGCCCGGCTATAAAGGAATTCTTCCGGCGAAGCGGGAAACGGCGGGTTCCGGCGTGCGCGTCGTCGCCGTGATCGATCCCGCGGGCGAGGCGGACGCGGCGGCGTGCCAGCGTACGGAGGCGGCCTGGGTCGCCGGCCGGATCCTGGCGGAACCCTCAAGACCGTTGAAGGAATTCGCCGTGCTACTGCGGTCCTCCGCGGCGCTTCCCGCATTTTTGGACGCGTTCAAACGCGCGGGCATCCCTTATGCAGTCGAGATCGAGCGTCATTTCTATGGGGCGCCCGAGGTCAGTGACCTCCTTAATCTTTTGCGCGCGCTGGATGACCCCGATGACCGCATTGCGTTGTCGGGCCTCCTTCGTTCGCCGTTGGCGGCCCTCAGCGACGATGGGTTGCTGAGTCTTGCGCGGGCCGGAGCCCTCGATTATCGCAAGGACCCGCCCGCGCGGACCTTGCCGGAGGACGAGCGCCGGGCCGCCGCGCGCCTGTTCGAGGGCCTGCGCTCATTGCGCGCGCGCGCCGGACGCGCGCCGCTCGGCGAACTCGTCGCGGCCGCGCTCTCCGAGACGCGGCTGCCGGAGCTCGCCGCCCGCGCCTATCATGGCCAGCAGACGGTGTCGAATCTTTTGAAGCTGCAGCGCATGGCCGCGGAGGCGTCGGAATCCCGGGGCGCTACGCTCAAGGACTTCGTCGCCGAGGTCCAAGAGTCCGCGCGCGAGTCGCGGCGCGAGGGGGAGAGCCCGCTCGCCGACGAGCGCCTCGAGGCGGTCCGCATCATGAGCGTGCATAAGTCCAAGGGCCTTGAGTTCCCCGTGGTCTTCGTCGCCAACCTCTCGGCTCGTCCTGCGACAGGGGAGAAGGCGGCGGCGCGCCCCGACTGGACGACCGGGCGGACCGCGCTGCGGGTCGGCGACGCGGCTTCGGCGGCGGCGGCGTTGGCGGACACGCGCGAAAAGCGCATGGAG
>JAYTSX010000093.1:0-8537 GCA_043745445.1 Elusimicrobiota bacterium | reverse complement strand
GATAGCCTGCGTAAGCTGGCGCCCAAGCTTGAGGCGCTCGATCTCGCGCGCTCGCGCGTGTCGGCCGCGAAGATGGAGGCGGAGCCGATGAGCCGCCGTCGCGCCGCGGAGACCTTGGCGTCGCTGCCCAAGCTCGAGGAGGTCGGCCGTAAGCGGGTGAGGAACCTTCCCGAAGCCCTCGTCCTCGAGGATAAGCGCCGCGAGGCCACGGCGCTCATCGGAGGCGCGCTCGACGCGCCCGCCCCGAAGAGCCGCCGCCAGGCGCTGGCCGCCGCGGCCGCGCTCACCGAAGCCGAGGCTCCTCTCGCGCGCCCTTCGACGCGCAAGGGCTTCTCCGTCCTGCCCGAGCAGCTCGAGCTGCGGCCGCACGCCGAAGCGACGATGTCGGCCAAATTCGAGAAGATCGAGGCCGCGCCCAAGCTCGAGCGCCGCCAGGCCGCAGCCGCCACGGAGGGCGGCCCGAAGAAGGGCGTCGAGATCGAAGGCCCGCTCAAGGACCGCAAGGTCGTCGGCGCCGATGTTCCGAAATTTCCCGATTGGGCCCAGAAGCAAGGCCTGATGGAGGCCGAGGTCGCCATTCGTTTCAATGTCGATGCCGAGGGCCTCGTGATGCCCGGGATGCGCGTCGAGCGGACCTCGGGCTACGGACGCCTCGACCGGCTTTGCATGGACAGCCTTCGCAATTGGACCTTCGCCCCCGCGCCCGGATCCGGCGCGCAGTGGGGAATCATCACCTTCCGTTTCATCCTGGAGTGACAATGAAAATCGCCCTCGTTCTCGCTGCATCGGTCGTGGCCGTCGCGAATGCCGCGGCTCCTAAGCCTCCGCTCCCCGGCACCAACGCTGCCGCGCCCGCCGCGCAAGGTTCGCCGACAGCCCCGGCATCGCCGGGGGGGATGCCCGCCGAAGTCGTCATCAAGGCCGAGGGTGCGGGCTCCAAGCTTAACGACCTGAAGCCGCCGCTCAAGATCGAGGTGGACCCTTTCGAAACGATTCGCCCGTCGTTGAAGCCCGATGAAAATCTGCTTCTCGCCGTTTCCCCGCTCACGGTCTCGTGGCGCCGAACCCACCCCGAGATCCTGATGAACGAACGCGTGATCGAGCCCTGGCGCACGACCTTCAGCCAGCGTTCCGGGATCGGTTTCAAGATCAAGGAGCAGCTCGAAGCGTTGCTCGGAGGCAAGCTTGAGGGCAAGGAAGCCCGCAAGTGGGGGTGGAGCCTGACCATCGCTGACGAGGAAGGCCGCGTCTTCCACAACTACTCCGGCTCCGGCGATCCGCCCGAGGAGCTCCTCTGGACCGGCCAGAATGAACAGAGCGAGTGGGTCCGCGCCGGCCGCTCGTACTCCGCCGTCTACACCTTCACGAGCCCCGACGGCTCGCCGCGCACGACGGTGGGCAAGCCTCTGTTATTTAAAGGAATCGTCCACCAAGAAGATACCGGCCTCCACCTGAGCCTCGACTCCTCCGCTCTGTTCGGTGCGGGCAAGAACGCGACCATGTTGCAGGCCCCGGCGGGTCCTGACCTGCTGCGTTCCGCGGCGGACTTGATCAAGCGCAAGTTCACTGGCATCCCGATTTCCGTGCGCGTCTTCGCCAACACCAAGGAACTCGGCGACGCGCAAGCCAAGGCCATACAGGACGTCCTCCTGCGAGAGCTCATGGTCGCGACTCGCCACATCGGCGTGGACGCCTCGCGCGCGCCGTTCTCCGATCAGCGCGTGGAAATCGTCCTGCTCAACCGCTAGCCCCTTCTTCTGTCTACTTATCTAGACACTAATTAGGACTCGCGGGGCGCTTTCTCGACGATGCCGGTGCCCGGCGCCCAAGCGGCCGGTCATAATTCTGACGCGTAAATGTGACTCTGAATCGCTGTCGGCGCGCGGGGGCACTATGGTATTTATCGCGTATGGCCAAGACCATCTACAGCTTCGGGGAACTGTCGGATGTCCGTGCGGTGTCGCGGCTGGACCGCGACGAGGCGCGCGCGTTGCTCGGCGGAAAAGGGGCGGGGCTTTTCGAAATGTCCCGTATCGGCCTGCCGGTGCCTCCGGGATTTACCGTCACGACGGATGTGTGCCGCGCCTACTACGCGCGCAAGGCCCTGAAAGGTCACACTCGACATTCGATGCGCCACCCCGAGCGCTCGGCGAAGTCCATCGGCCGAGAGGTCGTCGGGGAGTTCCTGCTTGCCGTCAAGAAACTGGAAAAATCCACCGGCCGTAAGTTCGGTGAAGTGAAGAATCCTCTGCTCGTGTCCGTGCGTTCGGGCTCCAAGTTTTCCATGCCCGGGATGATGGACACCGTCCTCAACCTCGGTCTCAACGACAAGACGGTGCGCGGCCTTGAGGCGCAGACCGGCAATCCCCGCTTCGCCTGGGACTGCTACCGGCGCTTCATCGCCATGTTCGGCAATGTGGTTAAGGGCATCGACAAAGAAGCGTTTGAAGCGGCCCTGCGCCAGGTCAAGGCCGCCGCCGATGTCCAAAGCGACGCGGACCTCTCCACGCAGGCTTTGCAGAAGCTTGTCGGCATATTTCAGGATATCTACAAGGAACACGCCAGCTTCCCGTTCCCTCAGGAGCCCGGCGATCAACTGCGCCTGGCGGTCACCGCCGTCTTCGAGTCGTGGAACAATCCGCGCGCCTTCGCTTACCGCAAGCTCAACCGCATCCCCGACGACCTCGGCACCGCGTGCACGGTGCAGGCGATGGTGTTCGGCAATATGGGTGCCGACTGCGCGACCGGCGTGGGCTTTACGCGCGATCCCGGCACCGGTGAGCGCGCGTTCTACGGCGAGTTTCTGGTGAACGCTCAAGGGGAAGACGTCGTGGCGGGAATCCGCACGCCGCGCCCGATGGCCGAACTCTCTTCGGAGATGCCGGATACCTACCAGCGCCTCCTGGAGATCTCCAACAAGCTCGAGCAGCACTACGGCGATGTGCAGGACATGGAGTTCACGATCGAGAAGGGCCGCCTGTTCATGCTCCAGACGCGCACGGGTAAGCGTTCCGCGATGGCCGCGCTGCGCATTGCCGTCGATATGGTCGAGGAGGGCCTCATCACGCCCGACCAGGCCGTCATGCGATTGTCTCCCGAACAGCTCGAAGAGCTTCTGCGGCCGGTGTTCGAGGACACCGCCTCGGACCTGGCTCGCGTGCTCGCCAAGGGCCTGCCCGCGGGCCCCGGAGCGGCGACAGGGCGCGTCTACTTCGACGCCGATCGTGCCGTCGAGGAAGCGAAGAAGGGGCCGGTGATCTTGGTCCGGCCCGAAACGAATCCGGATGATATCCACGGCATGGCCGCGGCTGAGGGAATTCTGACCGCCACCGGCGGTATGACGAGCCACGCCGCCGTCGTCGGTCGCGGCATGGGCAAGGTCTGTGTCGTGGGCTGCGCCGCGCTCGACATGGATGAGCACGCCGGAACGATGTCCCTCGGCGGCGAGACCTTTAAAGAAGGAGACTGGCTCTCCCTTGACGGGTTTAAGGGCCGCGTCCTCGACGGCCGCGTGGAAACTCAGCCCTCGGAGATTCTGGAAGTCCTGCTCGGTAAGCGCCCTGCCGCGAAGTCCGAGTTGTACCGCCGCTATAAGACCTTCATGACCTGGGCCGACGCCGTTCGCACGCTCGGTGTCCGCGCCAACGGCGACACGCCCGAAGACGCGCGAACGGCGATTGCTCTTGGCGCCGCCGGAATCGGTCTGTGCCGCACCGAGCACATGTTCTTCGGCGAAGACCGCATCCCCAAGGTCCTGGCCATGATCCTCGCCGGCTCCGAGATGGAGCGCCACGCGGCGGTCAAGGCGCTTTATCCTTTGCAGAAGGCGGACTTTAAAGCCATCTTCAAGACCATGCGCGGGCTTCCCGTCACGGTCCGCACCATCGACCCTCCCTTGCACGAATTTCTGCCCCGCACGCCCGAGGATGCAGAAGTCGCGGCGGCCAAGCACGGCTTTGACGCCAAGAAGCTCTGGGCGAAAACCCTCGAGCTCAAGGAAGCCAATCCGATGCTCGGCCATCGCGGCTGCCGCCTGGGCATCACCTATCCCGAGATCACCGACATGCAGGCGCGCGCCATTCTGTCCGCCGCCTGCGAGCTTGGCCGCGAGGGCATCGTGGTGGCGCCCGAGATCATGATCCCGCTCGTGGGCCATGTCACCGAACTGCGCCATCAAAAAAAGCGCATCACGGCCATCGCCGAGCAGGTCTTCGAAGAGAACGGCACCTGCATCCGTTATCAAGTGGGCACGATGATCGAGGTGCCGCGCGCCGCACTCACCGCCGGCGAGATCGCGTCCGAGGCCGAGTTCTTCTCCTTCGGGACCAACGACCTCACCCAGATGACGCTCGGCTACTCGCGAGACGACTATGGCCGCTACATCGGCGAGTACATGGAGATGAAGATCCTCGACTCCGACCCCTTCCGCACGCTCGACCGTTCCGGCGTGGGCCGCCTGGTGCGCATGGCCGTCGAGGACGGACGCAAGGCCCGCCCGGCCTTGAAGATCGGCGTGTGCGGCGAGCATGGGGGAGACCCCGCCTCAATCCGCTTTTTTCACGACGCGGGCTTGGGCTATGTCTCCTGCTCGCCCTACCGCGTGCCGATTGCGCGGCTGGCCGCGGCGCAGGCCGCCATCGCGTCAAAAGCCCTGACGAACTGACCCTCTGGCCCCCGCCGGAGCCCCTCGGATAAGCGCCGAATAAATTGGTATTATTCATCGCGATGAGCGATGTTTCGGCGGATAAAAAGATGATCGTCATCTGCGATGACAACGCGGCTCTCACCGCGCTCATGCAGCATCTGCTTCGAAAGAAGGGCTTCCGCGTGCAGACAGCCGGCGACGGGCGGCAAGGTCTTAATTTGCTCCGGGCGAATCCTACGGATTTTCTGCTTCTCGATTTAGCCATGCCCGGCGCAGATGGATTGTCTGTTCTTGAGGCAATGCGGAGCATGACCGGCAAACGGCCGTACACGATCGTCATCTCCGGCCAGGCAGGAAATGAGCAAAGAGATCAGGCGATTGCCCTCGGTGCCGAGGAAATCTGGAAAAAGCCGTTCAACGCCGCCGAACTGATCGGCCGGATCGAAGGGCTTATTTCGCAAGGTAAAATTTAACATGGAACCGGGAACCGGCCGCAATAAGAAGCTGCGCATGGGGGACATCCTCGTCGAGCTGGGCGTCATCACCGCCGATCAGCTGCAGATCGCGCTGAAGCAGACCAACCCGGAGCAGCGGCGCTTAGGGGCGTTGCTGGTGGCCCTTGGCTTCGCGACCGAAGAGGACATCGACAAGGCCGTCAGCACTCGCCTGGGAATTCCCTATTTCGCGACCTTCGAGGGGATGCTCGATCCCGAAGTCGCCGGCCTCATCCCCGAGGCGTTGGCGCGCAAACTGCTGATCGTGCCGGTGCTGAGGACCGAGGACACGCTGAGCATCGGCATGGTCAACCCCAGCGACACCGATGCCATCGATGAGGTGGCGCGTCTCTCCGGCCTTCATGTCCAGCCAATCATGACCACCCTGGCCAATCTCTTTGACGGAATTCAGCAGGCCTACGGTCACAAAATGCTCTCGGCGCCAGTGCCGTCGTCGGGTCCGGCGGTCGGCGCCAAAGGCAAGCCCTCCGCCGTGCAGACCGGCGACACCGTCATCGATCTGGTCAACGGGCTGCTTCAAGAGGGACTCGCCCGGCGCGCGAGCGACATCCATGTCGAGGCCGGGGTCAAGCTCGTGCGCGTGCGCTACCGGATCGACGGCATGCTGCACGACGGCGCGACTTATCCCAAGGCGACGGAGGCGGCGATCGTGGCGCGCGTCAAGATTATGGCCAAGCTCGACATCACCGAGACACGCCTTCCTCAGGACGGCCACATTCGCTTCACCTACGGCGGACGCGACATCGACGTGCGCGTCTCGACTTTGCCCACTGTCCATGGTGAAAAGATCGTCATGCGCCTGCTCGACTCGAGCAAGTCTCTGCGTAAACTCGTCGACCTCGGTATCGACAGCTCCATCTTGGCCCGTTTTTCCGAATCGATCACCAACCCCAACGGGCTCATTCTCGTCACCGGGCCCACGGGCAGCGGCAAGACGACGACGCTCTACGCCGCGCTCACCGAGCTCAATCGCCCCGACCGCAACATTGTGACGCTCGAGGACCCCGTCGAGTACCAGATCGACCGCATCAACCAGATGGAAGCGTTCGCCAAAATCGGGTTGAACTTCGCCACCGGCCTGCGGGCGATTCTGCGCCAGGACCCGAATATCATCCTCGTCGGTGAAATCCGCGATCTGGAGACGGCGGAGATCGCGCTGCAAGCGTCCATCACCGGCCATCTGGTGTTCAGTACCTTGCACACGAACGACGCGGTGGCGAGCGTGCACCGCCTCTTCAACATGAACGTGGAGCCGTTCATGATCGCCGCGGCCCTGCGCGGCGTACTGGCGCAGCGCCTGCTTCGTCGTCTGTGCGACCGCTGTAAAAAGCCACATCCGGTTACAGAGGCCCAGGCCAAGGAAATCGGCTTCGAGATCCCCGCCGGCGCCGGATACTGCGAGCCGCGCGGGTGTGACGCCTGTTTCCAGACCGGCTATTCCGGCCGCATACCGATCCATGAATGGATGTCCGTCACCCGCACGGTCCGCGAGCTGATCGTGCGCAAGGCCTCCCTCGACGAATTGCGCACGGCCGCGAACCTTGAAGGGCTCAAGACCATGCGTCAGGCGGCCCTTGAAAAGGCGAATCTCGGCGAGACCTCTCTCGATGAAGTTTTGAGGTTGACGCGCGAGCAGGCTGAAGGCTGATGCCCGAGTACGAATTTAAGGCGGTCGACGGCCAGGGCAAGTTTATCAGCGGCGTCTCAAGCGCTCAGGACGCGGCAAGCCTCGGCCGAATCCTGCACGACCAGGGCTTGTTCTTGATGGAATCCGTCGTGCTCGGAGGCGAGGGCTCGTCCCGTTCCAAGACGACGGACGTGCTGATGGCGCGCCTGCGCGCCATCCTTCCTAAACCCCGGGTCAGCCAAAAGGATGTCTCCTTCTTCACTGCCCAGCTCTCCATCATGGTGCGCTCGGCCCTTCCGATCCTGGAGTCACTCGAGATCCTGGGCGAGCAGGCGGCTAATCCCACCTTCAAGGCCATGATCAAGGACCTCGGCCGCAATGTAAGCGAGGGCATGCCTCTCTCTAAGGCCTTCGCGCGTCATCCCGAGACCTTCGATACGATCTATGTGAGCCTCCTCGCCGCCGGCGAGGCCGGCGGCGACCTGGACATCATGCTCGATCGCCTCTCGGCGCATCTTGATTTCAATGTCAAGCTGAAAGCGAAGGTGCAGTCCGCGCTCATCTACCCGTGCATCGTGATCCTGACGGCCTTGTTGGTCATTGCCTTCCTGGTCGCTTTCGTCCTGCCGACCTTCGCCGAAATTTTCGTCCAGCTCAACATCACCTTGCCTCTGCCGACGCGGATACTGCTGCATGCGGGAGCCATCCTGAGGCATTCGTGGTATTTGTTCCTCTTGGGCGCCGTCGGCGCGGGGTTTCTATTCCGCGCCTGGGTCAAGAGCCCCCGTAATGCCCTCACCGTGGACGGCGCGATGCTCCGTATGCCGTTGATCGGCAGTCTCGTCGGCAATGTCGTCCTGACCCGGGTCCTGCGCACCATGGGGTCTCTTCTCGAAAGCGGCATCACTATCCTCCACTCGCTCGATCTATCCAAGGCCGCGGCTGGAAACCGCGTGTTTTCCGATCTTCTTGAAAAGGTCGGACGCGAGGTTCGTGAAGGGAAGGTCCTCTCCGCGTCCCTGGCTCAGAGCCCGTATATCCCCCGGGTCGTCATCGGCATGATCACGACCGGCGAGAAGACCGGCACCTTGCCCGAAGTGATCAGCCGCGTGGCCGGCTTCTACGAGGCGGAGACCGATTCGTCCATCCGTAATCTTTTCTCGGCCTTGGAGCCTTTGTTCATCGTCGTCCTCGGCCTCACGGTGGGAGGTATCGCCGTCTCGGTACTCTTGCCGATGTTCGACATGGCGGGCGGTATCAAATGAGCCGTGGCTTCATCTTAGTCGAGGTTACGATCGCCTATTTAGTGCTGACGCTGGCCCTGCTGGCGTTGCTTCCGGTTTTCATCATGGCCATCCGCGCGGGCAAGAGCACGGAGCATGTTCAGGTCGCGACCTATCTGTCCCAGGAGCTCCTGGAAGAGATTCGTCTGCGCAAATGGGACCAAAATAAAACGGCGGCGGGCGACTATATCATCAACCCCTCGACCGCCATGGGGCGCGACGGGACCGAGAGCGCGGCCGATAAGAAGACGTTCAACGACATCGATGATTTCAGCGGCTGGAGCGAGGCTGCGGTGACGGATCCGCTGAACAATCCACTGCCGGCGTTCTCGGCCTATTCACGCAGCGTCGCGGTGTCGTATGTCAACTCAAGCCTGGTCGTATTGTCGACGCCGACCACGAGCGATTACAAGCAGGTGACCGTCTGTACATCGGCCGCCAAGCTCACTCCCCTATGCCTCGTGAGC
>JAYTSX010000092.1:0-2340 GCA_043745445.1 Elusimicrobiota bacterium | reverse complement strand
ACTGCGTGTACATGCCACTCCTTTTCGGCGAGCCGATGAAGAATTACGGTGCGAAGCCCTTGCTATGGCCGTGCGTGTGGAAGGAGTTCAGTTTTCTTAGCACCCACGGCAAAAGTCCGGTCGCCGACTGGCTGCGCGCGTTGTCGCGTAAGGCTTTCGCGGATCGCGGCGGAATGGGCGTCGCGGCGATCGGCATGTGCTTTACGGGGCGATTCGCGCTCTCCCTGATGATGGATAAGAACCTGATCGCGCCCGTGATCTGCCAGCCAGGTTCCTCCTACAGCGACTCAGCAATGGGCATCCCCGAGGTCGAATGGGACAACGCGGTCAAGCGCTCGAAGGATGAGAACATTCCCGTGCTCGCTATGCGCTTCGAGCAGGATTCGTTATGCAAGGCCGCGCGCTTTGAGACCCTGCGCGCGGGGTTCGGCGCGCGCTTACGCGAGATCGTCGTTCCGGGTAAGAAGCACTCGGTGCTGACCTTGCACTTTAAGGATATGAGCCCCGCCGACCAGGCGCGCGTCTGGAGCGAATTGTGCGAGTTCCTGAAGCAGCGGCTCTCATGAACGATGTGATCGTCCTCGGCTCCGGCGGCGCGGGCCTCATGTGCGCGCTCACGGCGGCGAAGAGGGGGAAGACGGTCGCCGTTCTCGATCACGCGGCCAAGCCCGGCGGCAAGCTCATCATCTCCGGCGGCGGGCGCTGTAACTTCACGAACCGCGAGGTATCCGCGGACAATTTCGTATCGGAGAATGAGCATTTCGCCAAATCGGCCCTGTCGCGCTTCACGCCACAGGAGTTCATCGAGATGGTCGAGGCACATAACATCCCCTACCACGAGCGTAAGCACGGTCAGTTATTTTGCGACGCGTCCGCGCAGCAGATCATCGACATGTTGGTAAGCGACGCCCGGGAAGCCGGCGTACAGCTGTTTCAAAAGCACAAGATTCTTTCGGTCACGAAAACAGGGGATCTTTACGCCGTGACGACAGATCAAGGCGCGTTCACGGCGAAAGCGCTCGTGGTCGCCACCGGCGGTTTGTCCTTCCCGAAATTCGGCGCCACGCCAATCGGCTACGACATCGCCAAGCAGTTCGGCCTGAAAATCGTGACCCGCGTGCCCGCGCTCGATGGTTTCGTTTTCAGCGACGCCGACAGGGCCCGTCTCGAGGGCTTCTCCGGCATCGCCCTCGACGCGGTGATGACGACGAACGGCGTTGCGTTCCGCGAAAACTTACTCTTCACTCACGCCGGCTTCAGCGGTCCGGTCTCGCTCCAAGCGTCCCTGCATTGGAACGCGGGCGACGAGGTCCGCATCAACTTCATCCCGGCGCTTTCGCGCGAGGAATTGATGGAGTGGTTCTCCTCGCGCAAGGGCAACAGGCTCGAAATCAAGAACCAGATGGCCGTTCTCGTTCCCAAACGCCTCGCCGAGCGCTTTTGCGATCTGTACTTGCCCGAAGCGCTCGACATGGGAAATTTCCTAAAGAAGGACCTCGCCGTGTTTTGTGAGCAGCTGCAGAACTGGAGCTTCTTCCCGGGGGGCACCGTCGGCTACGGCAAGGCGGAGGTCACGCGCGGCGGCGTCGACACTTCAGAGTTGTCCTCCAAGACCATGGAGGCCAAAAAAACATCCGGCCTCTATTTCATCGGCGAGGTCATCGATGTGACCGGCTGGCTCGGCGGCTTCAACTACCAGTGGGCCTGGGCGTCCGGCAAGGCGGCGGGGGAGTCCCTGTAACCGGTATGCTTGACACCTAAATCATTTGCCGTGGCACTTCTTGAACTTCTTGTTGGAGCCGCAGTGGCAGGGGTCGTTGCGGCCGACATCTGGGCCGGTGTTGATGTGGGTTTCGGGCTTGGGGGACTTGCCGTCGACGAAGAGCCAGTTGGGGCCTTCTTTGCGGAAGGTGGCGATCTCGTGGTGCTCGTAATCCTTGTCGCCCTGGGAAAAGCCGGCGATGAAGCTCACGATGCCGGTCGTGTCGTTGGGGCCGCCGTCCTTCGTCGCGACCACGGCCAGGCCCTTCCAGGCGCTGTCCTTGGCCCACTTCTCCGAGGCTTTACGGTCGAAGTCGGCGCGGCTTTCGGGAGCGTGCGTCTTCTCGATGAAATCGATCTTGCCCGTCGCGTAGCTCGTGTAACGCGCCCTCATCAGGGCTTCCGCCGTCGGGGCCGAGGCCTTGCCCGTGATGTAAGGCTCACAGCAGGCCGAGTAAGATTTCTTGCTAAGGCAGGGGCAGTCAGTGGTCGCGCTCATGCCGGGATTTTATCACATCCTGCTGGGGTCAGGCCTGACAACCGGACATTAGCCGGCGAGTGTCCGGTTGTCAGGCCTGA
>JAYTSX010000091.1:0-2347 GCA_043745445.1 Elusimicrobiota bacterium | reverse complement strand
TAGAAGTAATTCTTACGGGCAAAAATCGACTGTTCGCTCAGCTTGCACTCGAGCGCCAATGCGGCCTTGAAGGCGAGCTCGACCGCGCGGCGGTTCAGCACGGGAAGCACGCCGGGCTGGGCCGTGCAGAGAGGGCAAACGCGGCTGTTGGGCACCTGGCCGAAGCCGTCGGTCGCACAGCCGCAGAACAGCTTGGTCTTGGTGGCCAGCTGGCAGTGAACTTCCAGGCCGATGACGAGTTCGTATTGTTTCACGCGATTTCCATTATGATCAAATTCAAACGAATTAACCAGGCGGAAATGGATACGAGCCCTGGAACTACGGTCACGGCTTCCCTAAATAGCGGGCCATCAGCTTTAAATCGCTCGGATACGAAAGAAATCTCGCCGCGGAGCGGCGAAGCACCCACTTCGTTTTCATGATCTCGACTTCGTCCGGCCGGCCCGTCTTCTCGAGAGGCTCCATCTTGTACCAGCGAACCTTCTTGGCGACAGGCCGCCCATTGCGGTTAAATCGATAGCGAATCAGCGCCAACGGACCGAGAGTGCGGCATTTCCAACCGGTCTCCTCTTCCACTTCCCGCAATGCGGCCTTCAGAGGCGTTTCTTTGTTTTCCAGATGACCTTTCGGAAAGGTCCAGACGATCTCGCCCTGAAGGTTGGTCACCTTCACCAGCAATATTTTTCCGTTCTTCTCAACGATCCCGCCGGCGGCGTACTCCTTGGCTTCTCTCATCCCTTCAAAAGAGCGAACGGCTTGACGGCTTCGTAAGCCTTCGCGGCCGACAGCATTCTATTTTCCTGGAACACATCGCCGATAAGCTGAAGCCCAATCGGCAGTCCATTGCCCGACAACCCGCAGGGGATCGAAACGCTCGTGTTGCCCGCGAGGTTCGACGGGATCGTGAAGACGTCCGACAGGTACATCGCGATCGGGTCGTCCGTCTTCTCGCCGAAACGGAACGGCGGGGTCGGGGTCGTGGGAGCGGCGATGAGGTCCACCTGCTTAAAAACCTCTTTAAAATCGTTCGCCATCAAGGTGCGTACGCGCTGGGCCTTCGAATAGTAGGCGTCGTAGTAGCCGGAGGAGAGCGCATAGGTCCCGAGCATGATGCGACGCTTAACCTCGGAGCCGAAGCCGGCGCCGCGCGTCATCTCGTAGACTTCCTGAAGATTCGTCGCGCCACGATCCATGAAGCCGTAGCGAATGCCGTCAAAGCGCGCGAGGTTTGAAGACGCCTCGGACGGCGCGATGATGTAATAGGCCGCGATGGCGTACTTCGTGTGCGGAAGGCTGACCTCTTTGATCTCCGCGCCGAGAGATTTCAGCACGGCGACGGCTTCACGCACCGACTTCTCGATCTCAGGATCGAGCCCTTCAATGAAATACTCACGGGGCAGACCGATGCGAAGCCCCTTGAGGTCTTTGGGCGCCGGCGCGGGAGCGGCGGGGGCGTGGGCCGCCGAGGTCGTATCCTTCGGGTCGTGCCCGCCGATTACGGATAGGGCGAGTTCCGCGTCCCCGACAGTGCGAGTGAACGGGCCGATCTGGTCGAGCGAGGAGGCGAACGCGACCAGGCCGTAGCGCGAGACGAGGCCGTAAGTCGGCTTGAGTCCGACGACGCCGCAGAACGCCGCGGGTTGACGGATCGAACCGCCCGTGTCGGAGCCGAGCGAGATGGCGCACATCCGTGCGGCGGCCGCGGCGGCGGAACCGCCCGAAGACCCTCCGGGCACACAGGCCGGATCCCACGGATTGGTCGTCTTCTGAAACGCGGAATTTTCAGTCGAGGAGCCCATCGCGAACTCATCCAGATTCGTCTTGCCGACGATGACCGCATCCGCGCTCAGAAGGCGCTCCGTCACAGTCGCGTTATAAGCGGCGATATGCCCCTTTAAAATCTTGGAGCCGCAGGTGGTCTCGACGCCTTTGTACTGGATATTGTCTTTCAGCGCGACCGGAACTCCGGCCAATGCGCCGAGCTTGCCGCCTTTCTTGCGCTTCGCGTCAACGGCGCGCGCCTGTTCGAGCGCCCGGTCCATGGTAACAGTCAAAAACGCTTTCACGACGCCGTCCTGCTTATCGATCCGCGCAAAATGCGCGGCGGCCACCGCTTCGGCGGTGATCTCACCTTTCACGACGGCATCGGCGATCTGGACGGCTGTTTTTTCCGTGATATCCATTTCTATTTATCGATAAAAAGAGACTCTTCCTCGCCGTTGTGCTTTTCCACCGCCGGCTCTTTTCGGCCGCGGCGCGCCGGCGCCGCATCGGGCTTCTCCGGCTTGGCGGGCAGATCGTCGAGATCGGCCTCGGGCGCTTTGATCCGCTTAGGAGCGGTCTCTTT
>JAYTSX010000090.1:0-8624 GCA_043745445.1 Elusimicrobiota bacterium | reverse complement strand
CCGCGGAGCTGCTCAAAAAAATGACGGCCGCGCGCCGCTTCAACGAGGGCGTCCAGACTTTGCAGCAGATCGCGATGGCCTCGGCCGACATGGCCCTGCATTCCCTTGTGCCGGCGGACCCGTCCGCTGAGTTCAACCGCGTCGTCGCCGGGATCACCGGCATGCCTCCGGCGCCCGGCGGAAACTCCGCGGCGAGCTTCGGCCACCTGATGGGCGGCTACGGCGCGGGCTATTACTCCTACCTGTGGTCCCTCGTCTTCGCGGAAGATATTTTCTCCGCGTTCAAGGCCGAGGGTCCGCTCAATCCGGCCGTCGGCGCCCGCTATCGCCGCGATATTCTCGAGACCGGTTCGCAGCGTACCGAGGCGGAGTCGCTGAAAGCCTTCCTGGGACGCGAGCCCAGCGAGGACGCGTTCATGAAGTCGCTCGAGGACGAAGAGCCCGCGGCCTCCGAAGGCGTCAAGCTGACCGGCGCGTTCGGGCCGGAGGCCATGGCCGCGGTGATCGCCGCGCGCGCGCGCGTGGGCGCCCTGCCGAAGGGCGTGCTGCTCGAGCTCCGCTCGCACTTCTCCGCCGACAACCCGCAGGTGATCATCACGATCGACGGCCGCACGGTCTATCACCAGTACCTGTATCACTCCGAGCAGATGCTGGGCCACCTGCGCCGCCGCTGGTGGAACCCGCTGACCTGGTTCGCCGGGCTGGGTCGTCCGTCGAACCAGCTCTCGGCGCGCGTGGAAGCGGCGTACCGCTTCGCCTCCGAGGCTCGGGCGGTCTACGACCGCCGCAATCCGCCCAAGCCGTGAGCGTAGAGGTTCGCGTCCATCCCGGCGCGGGCCCGACTATTATCTACCTTCCGGGCATCCACGGCGATTGGGGCTTGATCGGCGCGTTTCGAGCCGCGCTCGGAGAGCGCGTGCGCTTCGTTGAGTTCGCTTACTCGAAGAACGAAGTCACCTTGGAAGAGCTCGCGGCCCAAGTTCACGCGGAGTTGAAGGCCCATGGCGTGAACGGGGGCTGGCTGCTCGGCCAGTCCTTCGGCTCGCAGGTCGGCTGGGCGCTGACGGCACGCGGCTTCCAGGCGGACGGCGTGATTCTCGCGGGCGGTTTCGTGAAGCACCCGTGGCCCTGGGGCGCGCGCCTGTTCCAGATCGTGCTCTCGGCCCCCTCGGGACTCATCAATCCCTCCTACCGCGCCTACACCGCGATCTTCAACGCCCTCGCCCGCCGTGGTCCGGAAGAGGCCGAAGAGCTGATGGCCTTCGCCCGGGCTCGGGGCACGCGCGAATGGAAGGCGATGGGCTGGCGCCTGAGCCTCATCGCCGGCAGCGATCCGCGCGCCGCCGCTCGCGGGATGAAGAATCCTGTGCATTATCTCGGCGGCATGATCGACCCGCTCGTCCCGTGGCCCCTCGTCACGCGCTGGCTTCGACGCGAGTGCCCGGGCTACAAGGGCGAGACGATCTTCCCCTACGCCGACCACAACGTGCTCGGCAGCTCGCCGCGTGAGTCCGCCGAGCAAGTCTTATCCTGGGTTGCGTCGGTACCGGTCCGATAAGCAGGGACGGCCCCACACTCCGCTTTTCCAATTCCATTCTCTCAACGAGGGTTTTGAGCATTTTAATGCTCAAAACCCTCGAGAGAGAAAGGGAAAAGAATAAATCAGTTGGCGGCGAACCTCCATCGCAGACGGGCCGAAACAGTGCGCCCGACGGCCGGAACGACGAAGCGCGTCAGGAGACCGCCGGACGACGCGAGGATGCCGCGCGTGGCGTAGCCCTCGTCGAGGGCGTTGCGCGCGCCGATCGAGACCGTCCACGCTCCGTGCTCGACGGACGCGTCGAGGTCGAGGGTGCAGTAGCCCGGAAGCTTGCGCTCCTGGTTGCCCTCGTCGCCGAAGAAGCGGCTCGAACCGACGCACTGCCCCCCCGCCCCGACGCGGACGCCGCGCGGCAGCGGGACGGAGACGCCGGTCGAGAGACGATGGTGAGGCACCATCGGAATTTCGGCGCCGGGATTGATCGTCTGGGTTCCCGTGAAGGTCGCGTTGTCCAGGTCGAAGCGCGTCTGGAAGGTCGCCTCGGTATAGGAGTAGTTCAGGTACGCGTCCGCGTTCCAAATCCTCGGCCGCAACGCGACCTCGAAGCCCTGACGGCGCGTGCGGTCGATGTTCCGGTTGGAGCCGAAGCCGCCGACCGGATCGAAGACGGCGTAGATCTCGTCCTGCGCGAGAGCGCGATAGACGGCGATATCCGCCTCGCCCCACGCGGGGTGACGCCACGACGCGCCGGCCTCCCAGCTTTGCGTCTTCACCGGCCGCAGGTCGGGCGAGGAGCTGAACGGTCCCAACGCCGACAGCTCGCCGGCGGTCGGCGCACGAAACGCCTCGGCATAGGACGCGCGCACGGACACGCCGCCGCCGACCTCCCAGTTCACGCCGACGCGGGGGCTGATCTTCGAATAGGAACGAAAGCCGTCTTTGGACGGCGTAACGCGGTTTTTAAAATCGAGCGTCGAGCGATCCCAGCGCGCGCCGGCCGTCAGCACCGGGCCAGAGGGCCACAGATCCGCCCCTCCCGTCAGCCACGAGCCCAGACGCGTGTCGCGCGTGCCCGTCGCGTTCGTGAACGGGACGGCGCCGAAGGCGCCCGCTGAGGACGACTCGGCCTCGGCGCGCGTTCCTTCCACTCCGCCGTTTAAAGATAATCGCCGTTCGGCGATTATTCCGTCGGCCGTGAGCTGGCCGGCGCCGCCGGAGCTGCGCAGCTTCGCAGCACTCGTGGAGACGGAGGTCCTGCCGCGGTTGAGCGGCGTGTTCTCCAGCCGCTCGCGAAACTGCCCCATCACCGCGCCCGACAGCCACGGAAGAATCGTCCGGCGGCCGTTGAGGGCCACGGCGTTGAGCAGGGAGTCCGTCTTGACGATGCTGATGCGCTGGCGCGGGTCGGCCTCAAACTCGGCTTGCGTCAGCGAGCCGCCCTGGTCGAGGCGGTCGTCGGCGAAGGCGTAGGTGAGCCGAAGATCATCGCGGCTCGTGCGCCGTCCAATGCTGCCGTTGAGCGTCGTCATGCGCGACGACGCGCCGCGGCGATAGCCGTCCTCCCGGGCGTGGGCGCCGCCGGCGGAGTAGTCGATGCCCGCGGCTTCGCCGCGCACGGACGCGTCGGATTCGACGCGCCCATAGGAGCCGACGCCGGCGGAGGCGGTCGCCTCCGTCTTCTTCGTGCCGCGCTTGGTGAAGACGGCGATGACGCCCGCAAGCGCGTCCTTGCCGTAGATCGTGTTCGGCCCGGGCAGGACCTCGACGCGCTCGATCGATTCAAGCGGGATCAGCTGCCAGTTCACCTGGCCGAGGTCCGCCTCGTTGACGCGCACGCCGTCGACGAGGACGATCGTCGCGGGCACGGGCGTCGCGTTCCAGCCGCGCTGATCGAGCGTCGGCGCGAACGGATTGCCCGTCTGATTGTAGAGGACGACGCCGGGCAGACGCCCGATCGCGTCGGCCAAGGTGTCTCCCCCCAGCCGGCGCAGGTCCGCGGCGTCGAGGACGCGCGCGGTGCCGGGATATCGACGCTCATCGACGGGAGCGTCGGGCAAACGAGAGGCGGCTCGTACTTCCTTGAATAACGAGTCTTCGGTGAGAGACGCGGCGGACGCGACGGCGGGAAGGCACGACAGGACGGCGGCGAGGACGGCGATACGCGTAGGGACCATGATGGGTCCTCCTTACTCGAGGTTGCCCAACGCAGGTCTCCTGACTTACGGGTCGTAGCCCTTACTTTGCCGGAATCTTCCCGTCCCGTTCAAGGGACAGTGACTCTGGCGGGGCTCACCGTTTACAGTGGCGGTACCGTGCCGGAATTACACCGGACTTCCTACGAATGCGTCGGGGTGAAGCGCGATGAGTCTAGCAAATCGCGCGCGATGAGAAGCTCCTCGTTGGTCGGGATGACGAGAATCTTCACCGGCGAGTCTTTCTTGGAGATCACGCCCGTCTGGCCGTGCGTGAGTGCCGCGTTACGCGCGTCGTCGAGGTCGATGCCCAGCGGCTTGAGCCCGTGGCAGATGCGATTACAACACCGTGATCGCAATTAATTCAAACGGCTAAAAATTCCATCATGCGCTGAACCTCAACAGTCCATCTCATCTTCCATATAACCATTAGTTATATGCTTGACTTCCCGGCCCTTTTCGGCTATACTGGGCTTCAGTGCCCCCTCTGAGATTCAATTCGTATGGAGTGCTTCCTCCCGGTATTCATCGGGTCAAGTGGAGGGCTATGGTGAATTTATTAGGCTTCACCTCTGAACGACGGCATCTCATCGACCATGGTCTTAAGCCGTTCCTGAAACAATTGAGGAGGTTCCCAGTCGAAGATGTTTTTATCGATGGGAGTTTTGTCACTGACAAACCGAAGCCCGGCGATATAGATGGTTATGTGCGCGCGAGATTAATGGATGAGTTGAGTTGCCATCTTGAAGTGACGCGCGCCCGATTCAAGACGGACCTCGGAATCGATTTTTACCCCGCTTTGACGGACTTCGACGGGATGGGCTCGGAAGAGTACTTCAAGGATGTCTTCAAAGCCACGAGCGACAATCCGCCTCAGCTCAAAGGCTACCTGGTCGTGGGCGATTGGAGAGGCTATGTTTAAGATCAAGAACGACAACCAGAAGGCAAAGGCGCTCAAGCGAATCCATCAATTCCAGAAGGATATCGAGAAGATTCGCGCCGACAAAGGTGAGAAAGGCGCGGCCTGGTTCCGGAAGGTGTACGGCTCCCTTGTCGACGAATTCGCCCAACAGGTCAAGCATTATGAATCGCTGAAAACAAAGGGAGTTCCCGAATTTGAAGGATCCGACCTGACTCAGGTGGGATCTTATCTTGTTGACGCGCGAATCGCTTCAGGCCTGACACAAGGACAACTTGCTCAAAAACTAAAAGTTTCCCAGCCGATGGTATTCAAGTATGAGAACGCAGAGTATGAGAACTGTGGGCCAGCCATTATTGAACGGGTTATCGAGGCTCTGAAAATTGATCTGACGGTGGCCCTGCGAAGCGAGCATCGGGGAGTGAAACCAATGAAGCCATACTCTGCCCACGCAATCGGAGGCCTGTTCTCTCGAGTAACGGGTGATATATTCTTTGCTCAACTCGCGGGCGGGATTCATGCTTAAGATCGATCTTTTGAATCTCATCCCGGTATTTGCCCGCAAGGAAAATCCTGAACCCATTCAGGGCGAGGAGCCCCAAGAAGCTTCTGAGGCAATTCGCAAGAGTTGCAGCGACCAGGCAGGCAGCTACGAAAAATGGAGCCATTTGATTCGGAAGAATTGCCCCATTCCTCCTGATCATCCCTACAAAACGATCCTTGAGAGCCGGGGCATTCCCTCGACTGACCCGCTCTGGACCTTGGGATCGATAGCGTTTGGAACCGAGACCCCTTGGATCGTATTCATGGCGATTCACTGGCCAGATAAAACTGATTATCCCGAACAGCTAGATATGGAGTGGACAAAAACGCAAGCCTCGAAGGCAGGATTATAACGGACTTCACGGATCTTTGCTGCCCGATCCTGTTGAGCTTCAGCTCCGGATCTTGAGGACGATCTTGGAAATGCGGCAGAAGCTTGGAGTGAAAAGGCCGGCGCAGATGCGGGAGGCCCGGAATGGATTCGCGCTAGGCCAGACGCCCGATCTCGCCTCGAAGCGACCAGAGCACGGCGAGCTGGACCGCGAACGCTCCGGCGATCACGGCCATGAACGGTCCCAGCCTCGAGGCGTGGATGAGCAGCGGGAAGGCCACGGAGGCGCCGAGGATGCGGCCGCCCTGCATCAGGCTGATGCCGAGGGAGTAATAAAATCCGCCCTTGCTCCCGCCCGGCGTCAGGCGCATCAAGGTGTACTGCGCCGTCGAGCCCACCATCAACTCCCCTAAAGTAATGAGGAGCATGCCGCCGAACACCCAGACTTGGGACGCCATGCCCCAGCCGGCGAGCAGGATGCCGAGCACCGTCAGGAGCATGCCGCCGCAGATCGTGATCCAGGGTTTGCGGAAGAGCTTCGTGGCCTGCACGGCGAACGCGGCGCATAGCACCGTGTTGAGGATCATCATGGTGGAAAAACGATGCAGGCCCTCGCCGGGATGGAGGACCTCGAGGCGGCCCGCGCCGCCTTCGAGGAACAGCTCGTAAAAGAAGGACCAGCCCATCAGCACGAGCGCCATGCGGAAGAAGGTCCACTTCGACGCGCCGGCCGCGGCCTGCTCCCCGCCGAGCCCGCGCCCGCTCGGCGCGGGCCCCTCCCGTCGCGGCAGAATGATACGGCCGAGGAAGAACGCGGTGAGCGAGGTCGCCGAGTCGAAGAGCATCAGCGGCGTCAGGCCCAGGCTCGCGCCGATGGCCGCGACCGAGAAGCTGAAGATCTGAGCGAAGTTGTTGACCATGCGCATCCAGCCCAGCGCTTCCTTCTGGTGGGCGTGATCGACCTGGTCCATCAGGAGCAGGCGCTGGACCACATTCATCAGCGCCTCCGAGAACTGGGCGAGCATGCCGCACAGGAGGATCAGCCAGATCGAGGTCTGAAAAGGAAGGAGCCCGAGGCCGGCGGCGGACATCAGCAATGCGGCGAGCACTAAGGTCCGCGCGCTGAAGCGGACCGTGAGCACGCCGCCCACGAGGGTGCCGGCGAGCATCGTGCCTTTGAGCGTGGACAGCACGAAGGTCCCCTCTCCGGTCGAGACGCCGCGGTTGACGAGGAGGATCGCGATGAGGCTCAGCCCGATCGAGCCGACCTTGTTGGTGAAGGTCGTCAGAAGGACCGGGCGGCTTTGGCGGAAGGCCGGGGACTGGTCGATCAGAATTTGAAGCTTCCGCCGAAGTTGAAGTACTTCGTGTCCGGCGAGCCCTTCTGGCGGACGAGCTCGTAGCCGAGATCGACGCCGAGGCCGCCGTACTTGAGCGCCACACCGGCGCCGGAGGTCAGCGAGGCGGGCTGGGGCTGAATGCTGTAGCGGGTCGCGGCAGCGGAAACGTAGGGGATGCAGGCGCGCCAGCGTCCGTACTCGAGGCGAGCGGAGCCTGACCGTTCGGGAAAGCCGTTGACGAGCGAGGCGGCTTGCGCCAGACGAGGACGAAAGCGAACGGCGACCGGGAGCTGCGAGAAATCCTGGTCGTAGATGGAGCGGTAGGCGTCCAGGGACGCGGTGAAATCCCAAGCGGTGAGCGCGGCGCTCAGGCCCAGGTCGTGCTGGTTGATGACCACATCTCTTCCAGTCGGAAGCGCCGGCGTCGCCGGGATGATCTGTGAGTGGCGGGTCTGCGTCCAAAAGAATCCGAGCTCAAGGTCCTCGAGGCCGGAGGACTCTCTCTCTCCATTGTTGAAGAGAAAGGTCCAGCCTCCATCAGCCCCGAACGAACGATTGGCGTAGTTGTCGTTGCGCGGCGTAACCGAGGCCGAAAGACCGACCGCGAGGTTCTCCCCCTGATAGGACGCGCGCAGGCCGGCGGTGCGCTTCGTGCCCGTTGAGCCGTCGAAGCGGTAATCGGAATAGCTGCACTTGAGGCGCCAGGCGTCGCCGTATTGGAGTGAGGCGCCTCGGCCGAGGTAGCCGCCGGTGCCGACGGTGCCGCGGACCGCGCTCTTCCAGAGAGGCTTGGCGCCGCCCTCTTCGGCGCGGACGGCGCCAGCCGAGAAGATCAAGATGCACGCCAGGACGGGAAGGTAGCCTCTCATTGTGAGGCTATGGTAGCAAAGTTGCCGTTTTTAGACGAACATCGCCACGAAGGCGTTAAGGCGGCGGGCGACGTCCAGCAGAAGGCCGTGGAGCTGAAGCGGCTCGGCGTAGACTTCAACGGGGCGCGCCATGTCCACCGTCGCGATTGGAATGGTGAAGCAGAAGGTGGAGCCTGAGCCCTTCCAGGACTCGGCCCAAATGCGGCCGCCGTGGAGTTCGACCATCGCGCGCGCGAGGGTCAGGCCGAGCCCGGTGCCCGACGACTGGCGCTGCTGGGAGCCGCACGCCTGCTCGAACATGCCGAACACCTTCTCGAGCTCTTCGTGCGGGATGCCGCAGCCGGTGTCCTTGACCTTGAAGATCAATGTGCCGGCGTGCTCGTACTTGCCCTCGGAGACCGAGATGGTCACCAAGCCGCGCGCCGGCGTGAACTTGATCGCGTTCGAGATCAGATTCATCAGGACCTGCACGACGCGGCGGCTCTCGGCCGCGCAGCGCGGCAGGAGCGGCGCGTAGTCCTTGGCGATCTTCACGCCCTTGGCCGTAGCCATGGCGCGAAGCGAGTCGGCGGCGTCGTCGACGAGCGTACGGGCGTCACAGGGATCCTTGACGATCGCGAGCTTGCCGGCCGCGATCTTGCTGTAATCCATGATGTCGTTGACGAGCCCTTCAAGCCTCATCGTATTGCGGATCGCCAAGGAAAGCATTTGCTTCTCGTCGCCCTGCAGGCGGCCCTCGATCTGCTCCGACAGGATCTCGAGGCCGAGGCGGATCGACGTCACCGGCGCGCGCAGCTCGTGAGCCAGATACGCGGCCTGGACTTTCGGTTCGGGACGAACGACGGCCGTGGGATAGGGGTTCTTGTCGGCGAGCTTTGCGGGCTCCAATT
>JAYTSX010000089.1:0-8638 GCA_043745445.1 Elusimicrobiota bacterium | reverse complement strand
CGATGTCAGTCGCGCCCGGAAGTGAGCCCTACCGTCTCGTCACCGCGCAAAGAGCGGCGTCGGGCTTCGCGCGCTAGCGCTTCGCTTCTTTCGCCGCGAGTCGCGCCAAGCGCGCGATACGGCGGTCATGAGACGGATGCGCGCTGAAGGTGCGCGCAATTGAATCCCAGGCCATGATCGCGCGGCGCTTCCAGCCGCTCTCGCTCGCGAACTCTTTGCCGGACAACGCGGAGGCGGCACGCGCGGGATTTTCGGAGTCCTCGATGAAAAAGCGCGCGAGCGGTCCGGCGCCCTCGGCCTTCGAGGCGGCGTACTGGTCGGCGAGATACTCGGAGTGCTGGAACGAAGCCGGCAAGAGCAAAACCGCCGTCGCGGTGATGGCTCCAAGCAGGAGGCCCTCGAGCGGGCCTTTGCCGGTCATCCCCATCAGCCCGATCATAATAGGCAACGGCGCCAGGAACATGCCGACGATCCCCCAAGGCATGTCATGGTGGCGCTCATGGGCAAACTCGTGGCGCAGAATGGCTTCCTTGACCTCGGGGCGCAGGGACTCGAAGGACTTGGTGAAACGGATCTCATAACCTGCGCTGTCGCGCGCGCCGACCTGGGCCTGCACCTTATCGCCGGGTAGAACCTTCACGCGCGCGGGCGCCGAAACCTTCGCCTCGGCGGCCAGCCGTGCGATCATGGCCATCGTCTCACCGGAGGGCTTCACCTCTTCGCCTTCAAGCGAAGCGCCCGGAACGACCGATTGTTGCGAAGCGGCGTAGAAAAAGAGGCCCACGAAAGAGAGCATCGGCGACATGATCGCGGCGACCACCATCGGCCCGACATGCTCAAACGGCGCGTTGAGCCCGACGGCCGCGGCGGTCAGGCCGCCGTAAGAGAGCAACACCTTGCTCTTCTCAAGCCAAGGCCGCGGCGCGGCCACACGCCCCAGCGCCGCGATTCTCCGGTCAAGATCGGGGATTGCCGCCGACGCGGCGACCGCGACGGGCTCTTCCGGCGATGCGGAACCGTCGAAAATCTTGTCCGCATCGGCCTTTTGCGCTTCGGCGGGCTTATCCGGCGTGGCCGGAACGGGACGCACCGCGACGGCGAGCGCGGATGGCACGGCGACCACCGGCATGACCCCAATCGCCGGCGCCGGGAGAACGGGGATGGACGCGGAGAGCGGAGTCAGGCCCGCCGCGGACAGTGCCGGAGCGGATAAGGCAAAGGGAACCGGAGCGGAGAAGGCCGGCGCTCCGGTCAACGGCGTTTCGACCGTGACTCGGATCGTTTGAGCGTAGAGCGGCGCCGGCACGGCGATGAGCGCCGTCAGAACCACTGCCAGGAACTTGCGCGTAAGACTCATGCCTCAAGTATGGCTTTGCAGGCGTCCACCGATCAGGTCCGAATGGCCCCAAAATGAGCGCCGAAGGTCCTAGCCAGGGACTTGCCTTTTTTCCGGATACGGGTTATATAGGAAGGGCATGCCTTCACTTTCGATCTATTGGAACCGGTGCGATGGCGATGTTTGGGGCGAACTCTACGCCGTAAACCTCAACGACCCTCACTTCGATAACCTCGAGGGAGTTTACATGGTGTGGCTTGGCGGCAACAAGCCCGCCGCGATCTGCGCGGGCTCGGGGCTGATCCGCGAACAGCTGGCCGAGCGCCGAGCACAGCCGGAGCTTATGGCGTTGCGGGAAAAATCTCTGCTGGTCACATGGGCCAAAGCGGACGACCTCTCGAATAAAGGCATCGAGCGCTGGCTGCTGGAAAACTTAAAGCCAAAGGTTCCCGGCCGCATTCCAAACTCGCTTCCCATCGAGGTGAATCTTCCTGGACGCCCCGGCCAAGCCACGCCGGACGCGGGACCGCCTCCAAATCAGCTGTTCCAGGACTTGACCGCTCCCGATGCGGCGCCGCCGACGATGCACGCCGCGGACCCAGTCATGCCCGCGCCCCTCACTCCGGTCCCGGAGAATAAACAGCCGACAATCAATGAAGCTCAGCGTCTGCCCCTGCAGGCCGATTTCGTCGAGATCGTGCGCAAGGGCAAGGAGACGACCAAAGGCGGACTCTTTGGCGGTGGCGGCAAGCCCAAGCCCGAGGAAGAAAAGCTCGTGTCGGACATCGTCCAACGCATTCTAAAGGAGGCCGTCAAGCTGCGCGCCTCGGATGTCCATCTCGAGCCGATGGAAAATTCCCTGCGCGTCCGCTTTCGCCTGGACGGGATCCTGGAGGAGATGCTCCAGATTCCCGCCGCTCTTAATCTACGCGTGGTCTCGCACATCCGCGTGTCCTGCGGCCTTGATCCGGAACGCGGCATCGGCACGAGCAAGCCCGAGGACGCGCGCATGTCCTTGTCCCAGGATGGAGTCGACACGGACTTGCGGCTCTCGACATTTCCAACGCCCAACGGCGACAAGGCCGTGCTGCGCCTAATTCCTCGCGGCTCAAAGGTCCCCACCATCGACGAATTGGGTCTTGAGCCGAAGATTTCCGATGCCCTGCGCGCGGTGATCACGCGCCCTCAGGGCATGTTCATCGTGACCGGGCCCACCGGCAGTGGAAAATCCACGACGCTCTACACCTTGCTCCAACAGATCAATGTGCCCTCGCGCAACATCGTCACGCTCGAGGATCCGATCGAGAAAAAGATCCCGGGCATCAACCAGGGCATGATCCAGCCCAAGGCGGGCTTCGGCTTTCCTGAGGGCCTGCGGGCGATTCTGCGCCAAGACCCGAATGTCATCATGGTCGGCGAGATCCGCGACCTGGAGACGGCCGAGATCGCGGTGTCGGCGTCCCTGACCGGCCACATGATCTTCACGACTTTACACACGAACAGCGCGCTGGGGGCGATCACGCGCCTATACGACATGGAGCTGGAGCCGTTTTTGATCGCCTCTGCCCTGACCGCCGTTTCCGCTCAACGCCTGGCGCGCCGGATCTGCGCGGCGTGCGCCGAACCTTACGAGCCGACCGCCGCCGAGATGGCGGAAATCGAGTACCGCGTGAAGAGCGGCGGCATCGCGATCCCCGAAGGCCTATCGGAAAGCCTGAAGAAAGGCGCGGGCTGCGGAGCCTGCCGCATGAGCGGCTACCTCGGGCGAGTGCTTTTGTTTGAATATGTCGCGATCACCCCGACGCTGCGCGCGATGATTCTGAAGCAGGCGCCGCTTGACGAACTCCGCGCGGCGGCGCTCAAGGACGGCAATGAGCCGTTGATCTCCGATGGCCTGCGCAAAGCCTGTCAGGGCATCACCTCGATCTCCGAGGTGTTCCGCGTCGTCGACTCCACCGACTAATTAGTATCATCGAGCCGTGAAGGTCCTCCTTCTCGGCTCCGGCGGCAGGGAACACGCGATGGCGTGGGCTTTAGCCCAAAGTCCCAAGCTCGCAAAGCTATGGGTCGCACCCGGCTCCGACGGCATGGGCGAGTTGGCCGAACGCGTCGCCCTCAATCCGCTGGACTCGAAGGCCGTCACGGATTTCTGCGTCACGACGGGTATCGAACTGCTCGTGGTGGGTCCCGAAGCGCCGCTCGCCGCCGGCGTCGCCGACGCCGTCCGCGCGGCGGGCATCCCCGTGTTCGGACCTGGCAAGGACGGCGCCCGCCTCGAGTCCTCGAAAGCCTTCGCCAAGGACTTCATGCTCCGACACAAACTCCCTACGGCACAAGCGCGCGTCGGCGGCGAAACGGAAGCCCTCGCCGCGGTCCGCGAATTCGGCGGACGCTGCGCGGTGAAGGCCGACGGCCTCGCCGCGGGCAAAGGCGTGATCGTCTGCACGGCCTTACCCGAGGCCGAGGCGGCGGTTAAAACGCTCTCCGCCACCGGCGCCGGCAGAACCTTGCTCGTCGAAGAGTTGTTGACCGGCCCCGAGATCTCGATGATGGCCGTGCTCGACGGCAAGTCTTACGCTTTATTGCCCGCGAGCCAGGATCACAAGCGGCTGCTCGACGGCGACCTCGGCCCGAATACCGGCGGCATGGGCGCGTTGTGCCCGGTTCCTCTCGACGCCGCCTTCCTCGCGAAGATACGCGCCGAGGTCTTCGACCGCGCGCTCAAAGGCCTCGCCGCGGACGGCCTCGATTTCCGCGGCGTGCTGTACGCCGGCCTCATGATCACTCCGGACGGCCCGAAGGTTCTGGAGTTCAACGCCCGCCTCGGCGATCCGGAGGCCCAGGCCATGCTGCCCTTGCTCGACGCCGATTTTCTGGAGCTGTGCCTCGCCTGCGCGCGTGGAGAACTCAAGGTGGACCGCGTCCCGGCGCGTTCCGGCGCGTGCGTGTCGGTCGTCATCGCCGCGGAAGGCTATCCAGAAGCGCCCAAGCCGGGTGCGGCGCTCACGCCCGGGGCTGCGGAAGGCCTCGACGGCGTCATGGTGTTCCATGCAGGCACGAGGAAGGAAGGCTCACATTGGCTCGCCTCCGGCGGACGAGTGCTCGCGGTCGTCGGTCTCGGCGCGGATCTCGCGGCCGCCCGCGAACGCGCCTACTCCGCCTTGCCTCGCGTCGCGGGACCCGCTCTGCGTTGGCGCAAAGATGTAGCCGCAAAAGTTCTCGGGAGGATAGTCGCGTGAAGAAAAAAACGCTCGTCGGCATCATCATGGGCAGCAAGTCGGACTGGAAGACGATGAAGGCCGCCGCCGAGGTGCTGAAGGATTACGGCATCTCTTACGACGCGCAAGTCGTCTCCGCCCACCGAACGCCCATGAAGCTGTTCAGCTACGCCGCCTCTGCCGAGACGCGCGGACTCCAGGTCATCATCGCCGGCGCAGGCGGCGCCGCGCATCTGCCCGGCATGACCGCGGCGATGACCTGGTTGCCCGTGCTGGGCGTGCCCGTCGAGTCGCGCGCTCTGAAGGGCCTCGACTCCTTGCTCTCGATCAATCAGATGCCTCGCGGCGTCGCCGTGGCGACGCTCGCCATCGGCGAAGCGGGCGCGGCCAACGCCGGGCACCTCGCCGCCCAAATCTTGGCGCTCCACGATCCGCTGCTGGCAAAGCGCGTCCAGAAGTTCCGCGCCGCGCAGACGCGCCAGGTCCTCAGGGACACGCTGTAGTGGAACCGTTGGCCCCCGGGAAAACCCTCGGCATCCTCGGCGGCGGCCAGCTCGGGCGCCTGATCGCGGAGGCCGCCTCGACTCTCGGCTACCGCACGGCCGCGCTGGACGCCTCGGCAAAGTCTCCGGCGCTGCAGATCGTCGATATCCCGATCACCGGAGCGGTCGATGATCCGCTGGCCGCGTTGAAGCTGGCGGAGGTCTCAAACCTGCTCACGCTCGAGTGGGAGCTCATCCCCGTCAAAGTCCTGGAGACCGTCGCCAAGGCCCGCCCGCTGTATCCCTCCCCCACGGTTCTGGCCATCATCCAAGACCGACTCACCCAGAAAAATTTCCTCGCCAAACACGGCTTCCCTCAGACGCCCTACGGCGAGGCGACGACCGCCGGAGGCTGGAAGTATCCGGTCATCCTCAAACGCCGCACGCACGGCTACGACGGCAAAGGCCAGTGCCGCCTGGACAGCGCCGCCGACGCGCCCAAAGCCGCCGAGGTCCTCAACGCGCCTTGCGTCTGGGAAATGAAAGTGGACTTCAAGGCGGAGATCTCCGTGATCCTCGCGCGCGGCCGCGACGGCAAAATCGCCGTCTATCCCGTCGCCGAGAATGTTCACCGCGACGGCGTCCTGCACACGACGCTGGCGCCGGCCCGGCTTCCCAAGGATGTCGAAGCCAAGGCGATCCAGCTGGCAAAAAAAATAGCCGAAGCGCTGGGCCATGTGGGCGTTATGGCTGTCGAGATGTTCCGGCTTCACGACGAATCCTTGCTCATCAATGAGATCGCTCCGCGCGTGCACAACAGCGGGCACTACACCTTAGGCGGTTGCGCCGTATCCCAGTTCGAGCAGCATGTGCGCGCCGTCTGCGGTCTGCCGCTGGGTGAAACGCGCCTGCTCGAAGACCGGGCCTCGATGGTCAACCTGCTTGGCGACTTGTGGACGAACGGCGAGCCGAAGTGGGCCTTGCTCAAAGAGATTCCGGGCGCGACCTTGCATCTGTACGGAAAATCGGACGCCCGCCCCGGGCGCAAGATGGGACATTACACCATCGTCGGTGCCTCCGCTGAAGCCGAGTTCGATCGGGCCGACACGCGGCTTCGAGAACTGCGCGGCTCCTAAAAGTCCCGCTGCGGCGTGGGACCATTGCCGGGATCATTCGACCCGTTCGGCCTAAACTCCCGTCAGCGGCTCGATCGTAGAATATTGACCGCGATCAACTTTCTAGGGGTTCCCATGATGAATTTCCGCCTTTCGCGCGCCATTGCCGGCCTGTTGGCGATATCCCTCGTCGTGAGCGCTCCCGGAGGCCAGGCATGGGCCCAGGTCGCCGCCACCGTCCGCCCCGCCGCGGGCGGAGCCGGCCTCGCGGGTTCCGCCGGATCGATCACCCCGGCGTCCGGCTCTTTGGCAATCCCCGCGCTGACCCTCACCGCCCCGTCGCTGACGCTGTCCGCTCCGTCGTTCTCGGCTCCGAATCTCGCGCCTGCGCCCGTCGGGCTGGCGGCGGCGATGACGCCCTTCTCGTTGGCTCAGGCCTTGCCTGCCGCCGTGTCCGCCGTGGTGCCCGCGGCCTCCATCGCCGCCAAACCGGCGGCCTTGACGGCCGCTCTGTCCGCCGCGTCGAAGCAGCTGGCGCCCGCCTCAGACAAAGATAAAAAATCCGACGGTGCGATGGGCCGACTCGCCGCTTTCTTCGACGGTATCGTCGCCCGCCGTCCCATCGTCGATGCCGTCGACGCCGGCGGCCCAAACGAAGCGGCCAGTGAATCCGGCCTCGGCTTGTCCGGCAAGTCTTTCATCCCCGTCCTCGTCACGCTCGCCGATCCTGGCTCGAAGGAAGCCATCGGCCTGACCTTGATGAAGATGCACAAAGAACTCGGATTCATGATCGACGGCTCCTACGGGCTGGTTCGCGCGCCCGGCTTCATCACGGTGCGCGGCGCGGTCCCGGTCTCGAACCTGAAGGCGCTCTCCAACACGCCCGGCGTCGTCTCCATCGCCGCCGCTTCTGGCGGCATCTCACACTTTATGCCTGTCGCCGCTCCCGCGGCGCCCGCAGTGCAACCGGCCCCGGTCCGCGAAAATCTCCTGCGCTCCGGCATTCGCGACCTGCTGCGCACGAAACCCATGCTAGGCCTGTTAGCCATGCTCCCTCTTCAGTTCGCGGTCGGGGTCGCCTTCATGGGTCCCGTGATGGGCGGCCTGATGCTCGGCGGCGCCGCCGCCGTGCTGAAGCCGTGGATGATCGGCACCGTCGTCGGGATGGCCGCTTCCTTCTCCTTCCTCGCGCCGCTGCTCTCCCGCATTCCGCTCAAGCTTCGCGTCGCCGCCACCTACGGCGCGGCGGCCGGGCTCGCTTGGACATTCTACGCCTTGGTCCCCGGCCTGCCGGCGATCTGGCTCGCGGCCAATCTTTTGCTGAGCCTCATCGCGACACGGGGCAGCGTCGCGACCTTGGCGGTGGCCGACCCGCGCCCGGCCAGCAAGGCCGTCAACGCAGTCGAGGCCTCGGCGTACCTCAACATTCTCGGCTACTCGGCGACGCTCCCGATCCTCATCCTCGGCGGCATGATGCCCCTCGCATTCGGAATACTCGGCGTCTCCACGGTGCTGTCTCTCCTGCTCCTGATCAAATCCAAGGCGAAGACCGAGGCTCCCGCGCTGTCGGTCAAGCCGCCCAGCGCCCCCTCGGCGCCCGAAGGCCCGGACCTCGCCAATCTCCGCTTCCGCGACGCCTCGCCGAAGCGCCCCGCGCACGAGCCTTTCGTTCCCGCGACGCGCGTCGTTGCCGACATGGAGAAGCTTCTCCTGAGCGATCCCGCGGCCGCGCTCAAGGTCGCCGCCTTCGCGATCATTAACGAGAAGGAGCGCCGCTCCGAGGTGAAGATCGGCGCGCAGCGCATTCTCGACGTCCTGTCGATCGAGCAGACCTTGCCGCATTACTTGGACCTCCTTAAGTTCACCGCCCGCACCGGCGTGCAGACCTCAAAGGAGCTCAACCAGGACCCGTGGTGGTACCTCCAACGCACGGCGCTCAAGCGCCTGTCGCGCGAAGCGTCGGCGCTGAAACCCGGCACCCCCGAGCTCATCGACGCGCTGAAGACGAGCTATAAAGACCGCAACGCCTCGGTTCGCCTCGCCGCCGCCGACGCCCTGACCGCGCTCGGCATTGATCCTGGCCCCGAGGTCAGCTACGACACCATCCGCAGCCAGCCGGCCCCGGGCATGATACCCGCGCCGAGCATGACACCGGCGCCCCAGGCACCGAAGAAAAACAACTTCATGAAGTGGCTCATGATCGGATTGCTCGCTGCGTCGCTCGGCTGGATGTTCATGACCGGAGGCCAGGCTCCCAAGCCGCCCGCTACACCCACCGCGATCACCCAGACGATCACGGCCCCCGACTCGGTGAAGACACCCGCCGACGCGGCCGTCGCACCCAAAGTCGCCGACACGGTGAAAGCCGATCCGCGGGATGCCGCCCTTGAGCAGATCGCCAAGGACACCAAGCGCACCGCCGACGCGGCTGAGCGTTCGGCGAAGGCCACCGAGGATATGGCCAAGCCGAAAGGCAGCAGCTTGAGC
>JAYTSX010000088.1:0-8648 GCA_043745445.1 Elusimicrobiota bacterium | reverse complement strand
CGGGTTGTAGTCAAGAAGCTGGATTAGGATCGTCGAGGTCGCGTCCGCGATGAGCGAGACAAGCTCCGCCTGGGAGTCCCCGACGCCGGCGGGATTCTTGCGCCAAGGGCTTGCAACGAGATAGGCGCGCGACGAGCGGTCCGAGGTCGTCGGACTCTTCTCCTCGAAGGTGTCGGTCCGGGTGACATAGCCCCAGTCGTGATCGAACACGCTCTGGACGCTCTTGACCACCGCCTCGTCGCTCACGCGAAGGCCCGTTTCATGGATGTGCTTGAGAGAGCGCCAGTCGAAGTTCTGGCTGCCGACATACGCTTGGGTCGAGTCCACAACGAAGAATTTGGCGTGAATGATGCCTTCGCCCTGGACCTTGCCCCATTCCAAAACGCGCAAGTCGAGGCCGGGGATGGATTTTAGCCGTGCGATGCCTTCAAGCGAGTTCTTCTCGAACTTTTTCTCAAGGAGGACGCGGATCTTCACGCCGCGTTTGGCGGCGCGCTCAAGCGCCTGAAGGGACGCCTCAAGAGGCTCCCCGGTCGAGGGCGTGATATAAAATTGCTCGATGTCGATCGTCTTGGAAGCGGAGTCGAACATCGCGGGCCAGACATCCTGAGCCTGGCGCAGATCGGTTTCTTCGAGCGGCGTCTCAACGGGATAGGAGTAGACGAGTTCAAATCCAGGAACGGTAAAAGCCGCCCGAGCGGGAGCCGCCGCCAGCAGCAAAAGCATCGCGAGTCGTATCATGTGACCTCCGGAGATTTGTTGGCCATTCGTCCAAAGTATTGAATCATCGCTTGACCGACGGCCTTCGTTACCGCCGCCTCATCCACATTGGACCCCACCAGATTCGCCATCGAGGTCATGACCTCGGACTCAAGCTTGCAGGGGTGAATGAGCTTGAAGGCGGCCAGCGAATTATTTATGTTCAGCGCAAACCCGTGGTAGGCGACGCCGCTTCGCACCGCGATACCGATTGAGGCCAGCTTCTTGCGGCCTACCCAGAGCCCGGTAAAGCCCTTCGTCGTGGTCGCTTTCACCCCGAAGGGCGCGATCGCTTCGATCAGCACGGCCTCAAGCGCCGACAAATACGAGCGAGGTTTAAGCCCGAGGCTGGGTAGGTGGAAGATCGGGTAGCCGACCAGCTGTCCGAGGCCGTGCCAAGTGAGGTCGCCGCCGCGCTCGATCGTGTGGACAGGATAGGGAAGAGACTTAGGCACGGGCTGTTTGGATGATCGTCCAATCGTGTAGACGGGATGATGCTGGCATAGCAGCACGGTGTCAGGAATCTTCTCTTCGCCGCGCTCGAAGACAAGCTTGCGCTGGAGATTCCAGACTACCTCGTAGTCCTTGAGGCCCAGATCCCGTACCAACATTGTTTAGGAAAAGACCGGCGCTTCACGCTTGATCTGAAGCATGTGCACGGGATGTCCAAGAGCCACCTCGCACGCCTCCGCGAAAGTTTCAGTAAGGGTCGGATGCGGGTGGATGGTCTGGGCGACTTGCTCGAGAGTGACGGCGACAGATACCGCGAGACACGCTTCCCCGATCAGGTCCGACGCGTTGGTGCCGACGAAGCCCGCGCCGAGTATCCGGTGCGTGGCCTTGTCGGCGACGACCTTGCAGAAGCCGTCGGTCTCACGCGAGGCCATCGCGCGGCCGGAGGCGGCGAACGGGAACTTGCCGACGACGGTGGTATACCCGGCGGCCTTAGCCTCGGGATCCGTCATGCCGACCCATGAAATCTCCGGATCCGTGAACACGGCCCAGGGTACTTGTCCGCGCGGCTCAAGCGGCTCGCCGGCGATCGACTGCGCGGCGAGTATACCTTCGCGGCTTGCCTTGTGGGCCAAATAAGGCTGACCGACGACATCGCCGATCGCGTAGATGTTGCCGACCGAGGACAGCAGTTCCGTGTCCACGATGATGTGACCGCGCTTGTCCACTTCGACGCCGAGCTTCTCGAGCCCGAGGCCCTTGGAGCGCGGCGCGCGGCCGACGGACATGAGAACCTTATCACAGACGATCTTCTTCTCGCCGTCCGGGGTATCGGCGATGACCTCAAGGCGCTTGCCCTTCTTCGACCAGGACTTGGCCTTGGACTGGAGCATGACCTCCACGCCGAGCTTGGTGAGATTGCGGGAGACCGGCATGACCATATCTTTCTCAATGACCGGAAGCAGGGCGTCGGTGAACTCAACGACCGTGACCTTGGTTCCCAGCTTCGCGAAGAAGGTGCCGATTTCAAGGCCGATCACGCCGCCGCCGACGACGACGAGGCCTTCGGGCGGTGTTTTAAGATCGAGGGCCTCTTTCGAGCCCAAGATATCCTTCCCGTCGATCACAAATCCAGGAATGGACACGATCTCGGAGCCCGTCGCGACGATCGCATGGGCGAACTCGACCGTTTCCGTCCCGCCGTCCGTCTTCGTGACGACGGCCGTGTGGGCCGTGGTGAACTGAGCCGAGCCTTGGATGTGCTCGCCTTTGTTGCCTTTGATGAGGACGCCGATATTCTTGACGAAGCCGCCGACCATCTGGTCCTTCCAGGCGACGACCTTGCTCCAGTCGAGCTGGTGCTTGGGATCGTCGAAGCCGGCCTCCTTGGACTTCTTGGATTTGTGGGCGTGGCCCGCGGCGGCGATCAGCGCCTTCGAGGGGATGCAGCCGTAGTTGAGGCATTCGCCGCCGAGCTTGTCTCGGTCGACGAGGAGCACCTTCTTGCCGAGCTGTCCGGCCTTGATGGCGGCGACATATCCGCCGGGGCCGCCGCCGATAATGAGTACGTCGGTCGTGATCGCCATGGTCGCCTCGTTAGAGAAGTGTTTGCGGATTTTCGAGATGCTTGATAATCGTGTTCGTAAAGCTCGCGGCGTCGGCGCCGTCGCACACTCGATGATCGAAGGAAAGCACCAGGTTCATCATGTCGCGCGCGACGATCTTGCCGTCACGCACCACCGCTCGCTTGGACATTTTCATGAGACCAAGAATGGCGACCTCGGGGTGATTGACGATCGGGGTCGCGAATAAGCCGCCGATGGGCCCGATGTTCGTAATGGTGACCGTGCCGTCTTGCAGAGCGGAGACTTCGATGGTTTTGGCGCGAACCTTTTCCGCCAAGGTCGTAATCTCCGATGCGAGCGTCCAGATGTCCTTGTCCTGTGCGGCTTTAATGTTCGGTACCACCAAGCCTTGAGGCGCCGCCACCGCGATGCCTACATTATGGCGCCGCTTAACCACGATTTCTCCGGCAGATTCATCCAGAGATGAGTTGAACATGGGGAACTCGGCCAGAGATTTGGAGAGTGCTCGAACAATAAAGGGTAAGAAAGTCAGTTTGACGCTGCGCTTAGCCGCGTCAGGCTTCAGTTTTTCGCGCAGAGCCAAGACCGCGGTCATTTCGCATTCGTCCATATGCGTCACATGCGCGACCGTGCGCCTCGACTGCTGCATTTTTTCCGCGATTTTCCGGCGGATACCCGTAAATGGAACCGTCGTGTCCCCGTTCTGTCGCGCAATCGCCACCGGTGGGTACCCAGAAGAAGTCGTGGATGCGGTCGCGGGTTCTTGTCGTGTCGTAGTCGCTGTCGTCGGCGCCGAAGGCGCCAAAGGAGCTTTCGCACGCACATCGATCTCCGAGATGCGTCCTCCCGGGCCCGTTCCCGAGATCCCCGACAAATTCACTCCAAGCGTCGTCGCCAAAGCCTTCACCGCAGACGTCGCATTCGCGCCCGAGTTGTCATATGAAGCGCCGCGCGACGGCGCAACGGCGGCGAAGCCGCCAGCCTTGAACTCCGCGAGATCCGCCGCGAGCACCCGCCCCTGCGGGCCGGTACCGTTGATCTGCCCGATGTCTAGGCCCTGATCCTTCGCCATCTTGCGGACCATCGGCGTGGCGAGAACCTCAGTGGCCTGCCGTGACGGCCGTGCGGCCGCTGGCGCGGCCGCGGCCTTGGCATTATCAGGAACGGCAACGAATTGAGTGCTCGCTGAAGAGGCGCCCTTAACGTCGGAGTACGTCACCAGCGGTCCATGCACCGCCACCTTCTGCCCCGGCTTTGCATGCAGCTTGAAAATTTTACCCGCCTTCGGCGACGGAATCTCGACTTCGGCCTTGTCCGTTAATACCGCCGCGATCGGCTGGTGCTCCTCAACGAGCTCCCCCTCCTTCACGTGCCACTTCACCAGTTCCCCTTCAACGAGCCCCTCTCCGATATCCGGCAGATTGAAGACGAAAGTACCCGTGGTTGAGGCCGGCCGCTCAGCTGCCGAAACAGTATTCTTGACGGCGATCTTCTCCTTCGTCGCCGCGGCGGGCGCGCCGCCGGCAACATCAATCGAAGCGAGCGGTGAGTGCACCTTGATCTTCTCTCCCGGCTTCCCGAAAAGCTTGATGATCTTCCCCGCCTTCGGTGACGGAATCTCCACTTCCGCCTTATCCGTTAAGACCGCGGCGATCGGCTGGTGCTCCTGAACCGTATCCCCCACCTTCACAAACCACTTCACGATTTCCCCTTCCACGAGACCTTCACCGATATCCGGCAGATTGAATTCGAAGTTCATGTTATCTCTCGTTTATCCTTGGTGTCAGGCTTACCGGTTACAGTATTCGTTTAGAGCAAGTTAAGAAATACTGTAACCGGTAAGCCTGACACCTAATTAGAAGCTTAAAGTTTTGCGCGCGGCGATTATGACGCGGTCGGCGTCCGGAATGTAGTACTGCTCCAATCGGAACAAGGGCATGCGGATGTCCCAGCCGCCGACGCGAGCGACGGGGGCCAGCAAGCGCAGCAGCGCTCGCTCGGCGATTAAGGCGCTGAGCTCGGCGGCCCATGAACCTGAGTTCGGCGCCTCATGCGCGATGACGCAGCGGCCGGTCTTGGCCACGGAGGCGAGGATCGCTTCAAGGTCGAGCGGCGAGAGCGTACGCAAATCGAGAATTTCAACCGACGCGCCGTCTTCTTTTTCGAGGCGCTCGGCGGCCCGCTCGCAGGTGACGGTCATCGCGCCCCAGGTCAGCAAAGTGATGTCCCGTCCTTCTTTGACGAGGCGCGCCTTCCCGATGGGGATGGTGTAGTGGCCGGATGGAACCTCGCCCTTAGCAGAGCGGTAGAGGAGTTTAGGCTCGAAGAAGACGACCGGGTCGGGCGACTCGATGGCGGCAAGCAGAAGGCCCTTCGCGTCGTAGGGGGTCGAGGGAATAACGACCGTGATGCCGGGGGTGTGGCAGAAGTAGGCCTCCGGGCTCTCAGAGTGATGCTCGGGGGCGTGGATCAGGCCGCCGTGAGGGGCGCGCAAAACGAGCGGCACGGACATCTTCCCGCGTGAGCGCGAGCGGATGCGGCCGAGGTGACAGACCACCTGGTCGAACACCGAGGGCATAAAACCGTCGAACTGAATTTCAGCGACGGGTCTCATGCCCGTGATTGCCAGCCCGATGGCCGAGCCCATGATGCCGATCTCGGCGAGCGGAGTGTCAACGACGCGGTCATCGCCATACTTCTTCCATAGACCCTCGGTGGCGCGGAAGACGCCGCCGTTGCGGCCGACATCCTCGCCCAGGATCAGGACCCGCTTGTCCTTCGCCATGGCGATGTCGAGCGCCTCGTTGACCGCCTGCACGAGGTTGAGGGTGCGCGTCGCCGCCGGTTTGGCCGTTGTCTTCACGGAAACCTCCCTTCACTCGGAGGCAATTCCATGAGAATCTTCGCGCCGCCCTTGAATTTGAGCAGCTCTTCCAGCTCGGCACGCTGTTCAATCAGATTCCACGGTGCCGTCGCATAGTTGTCGGCGAACATGTTCAAAGGATTCGGTGCCGGAAATTCTTCGTAAGCCTTTACTTCCTGATTGACCCAAGCGTCCGTGGCGCCCTTAAGAGTTCTCTCTTCTTTGTCGTTCCAAAGTTTTTTTGCCGTTAAGAACTTCTTGAAGCGCGCGATTGGGTCTCTCTTCTTCCATGCCTCGACTTCCTTGTTGTCTCGATACCGCGTGGCATCGTCGGCGGTCGTGTGATGCCCCATGCGATAAGTCTCGCACTCGATCAGCGTCGCGCCCTCACCCTTACGAGCACGCGCCACCGCTTCTACGGTCGCCGCATACACGGCGAGCGCGTCGTTGCCGTCCACCTGGATGCCATGAACTCCGTATCCCCACGCCTTTTGAGCCAAGGTCTGCGACGCGGCCTGACGCTTGCGCGGGACCGAGATCGCCCAGCCGTTGTTCTCGATGATGTAGATCGCGGGAAGCTTGAACTGGCCGGCGAAAGTGAGAGCTTCGTGGAGATCGCCCTTCGAGGAGGTGCCGTCGCCGCAATAAGTCATGGCCACGCCGCCCTTGCCTTTAAGCTTCTGGCCCCAGGCGAGGCCCGCGACCTGGGTCAGGTGCGTGCCGACGGGAATTGAAAAGATCATGTCACAGTTTCCTGCAGGAAACTGCGTGCCGCGGTCGTCGCCTGCCCAGTACAGCAATCCATACCGCATCTGCATGCCGCGGGCGAAGTAGACGCCGCCGCCGCGATAGGTCGGGACGACCCAATCGGAAGGCTTCAGCGCCAAGGGCGGGACGCATTGGGTGGCTTCCTGCCCGGTGATCATCGGGTAAGTTCCGAGGCGGCCGGAACGCTGGAGGAGGATCGCGCGTTCATCAAAAGCCCGAATCTGGAACATAAGCCGGTACATTTCCAGTAAAAGTTTGTCCGAGACCTTGGGCATCAGCGCCTTATCGAAGGTGCCGTCGACGTTCAGGACCTCGAGGCGTTTAACGTCGAGAGTCGCGATTGTCTTAAGAGGCATGAGGCTCCAGATATCCCTTCATAAAAAGCTCGGCAGCCCGGTAAGAAGATCGTACAAAGGGTCCCGACGCCACATAGAGAAAGCCGTGCTCCTTTGCGATCTCGCCATATCTCTTAAATTCGTCCGGATGTATAAACTCTTCGACCATAAGATGATGACGCGAACCAGAGGGCCGTAAGTATTGTCCAAGCGTCAATATGTCGACCCCCACCGCGCGAATGTCTTTGAACGCCTGAATGAGTTCCCCTTCCGTTTCTCCCAGGCCGAGCATTACGGAGGTTTTGGTCGGGGTCTTCGGCCGATAGCGCTTCGCGTGACTCAGGACATCCAGGGACTGTCGATAACCGGCTTTGGCGTCCCGCACCGTTGTTGTTAAGCGTTCCACGCATTCAACATTGTGCGCGATGACATCGGCGCCGGCGTCGAGAACCGTCTCAAGAAGCGCCTTATCAGCCCGAAAATCTTGAAGAAGCATTTCAAGTTTCATGTCGGGACAAACTTTTTTAATCTCGCGGATGCACGCCGCTAAATGTCCTGCGCCCTGGTCAGGAAGGTCGTCGCGGCAGACGGTCGTCAGGACGACGTACTCGACCGCCATTTCCTTTAGCGTCAACGACAATTTGGCGGGTTCCTCGCGGTCGGGCGCGGGCGGTTTCACCGCGGTGCCGACGGAGCAGAAACGGCAACCGCGCGTGCACGTATCCCCCATCACCATAAAGGTGGCGGTCCCTCCGCCCCAGCACTCGGCTAGGTTCGGGCACCGGGCTTCCTCGCAGACTGTCGCGAGACCTCTCGAGCGGGACGCTTCTTTAAGCCGCGCGACCACCGGACCTGTCGGGAGCTTGACCTTCAGCCACGGTGGCAGCGCCTGACGTTGGGCGGCTAGAGGCATGCTTAGTGCGTGCCCTGGTCCGCGAGCCAGCGTTCCGCTTCTAAGGCAGCTTTACAGCCGTTGCCCGCGGCGGTGATCGCCTGCCGGTAGCGGTGGTCCATGACGTCGCCCGCCGCGAACACGCCTTCGACCGAGGTGCGGGTGCGGTCGTCGGCGACGATATAGCCGTTCTCGTCCATCGTCAGCTGGCCGCCGAGGAACGCGGTGGTCGGCTGGTGGCCGATGGCCATGAACACGCCGTCGCACTTCAGGGTGGTGACGGCATTGGTCTTGAGATTCTTGAGCTTCACGCCCTCCACGTGGCCGTCGCCGGTAATCTCCTCGATGCCGGTATCCACTATGAAAGTGATCTTCGGATTCTTGCGCGCGCGGTCCAACATGATCTTCGAGGCGCGGAAAGTGTCGCGGCGATGAACGAGGATGACCTTGGAGGCGAACTTGGTGAGGAAGTTGGCTTCTTCCATGGCGGTGTCTCCCCCGCCGACGACCACGACCTCCTTGTTTTTGAAGAAGAAACCGTCGCAGGTCGCACAGGCGGATACGCCGTGGCCCATCAGGCGCTTCTCGCTTTCGATCCCGAGCCATTTCGCGTTGGCGCCTGTAGCGATGATGAGGGCCTGGGCCGAGGCGGCCGTGCCTTCGGTGGTCTCGACGAAGAAGGGGCTGCCGCTCTTGAGGTCGACCTTGGCGACATATTCGTTGATGATCTTGACGCCCAGGCGCTGCACCTGCTTCTGCATGCGTTCCATGAGCTCGGGGCCCTGGATAGGCTCCGGGAAGCCGGGGAAGTTCTCGACTTCCGAGGTAATCATAAGCTGGCCGCCCATGGAAACGCCGCCAAAAACGAGGGGGTCCATGTTCGCGCGCGCGGCGTAGATCGCGGCGGTGTAAGCGGCCGAACCGGAGCCGATAATGACGATTTTCTTTGATTCTGCCATGAGGCGATTATAACATTTCACGCCCCCGCGCCC
>JAYTSX010000087.1:0-2357 GCA_043745445.1 Elusimicrobiota bacterium | reverse complement strand
TCAGCCTTGGCCTCGGCATCGCTGTCCGATTTCAGCTTCGCCGCCTGCTGGGCCGAGGCGTAATCTTCGACGGCCTTGCCCGCGAGCGCCTCGATGCGGCGTACGCCGGAGGACGCGGAAGATTCCTTGATGATTTTGAACGCGAGGATCTCGGAGGTGTTGTCGACGTGAACTCCGCCGCACAGCTCCAGGCTGAAGCGGTTCTTCGGCTCACCCCACGCCTTCGGCCCGATCAGCAGGAAGCGCGGTTCGGCGCCGTAGTCTTCGCCCAGAAGCGTGGTCGCGCCGAACTCGGCGACCTTCGACACCGGGTGGCACTGCGCCACGACCGGATGCGCGGCCTTGATCTCGTCGTTGACGATCTTCTCGACGCTGGAAATCTGCTCCGGCGTCAGCGCCGTCGCATGCGTGAAGTCGAAACGGAGTTTGTCCGGGCCGACATACGAGCCGGCCTGGCGGATGTTCCCGCCGAGCACGCGCTTGAGCCCTTCGCTCATCAGATGGGTCGCGGTGTGGTGCGGCTTGATGCGCGCGCGGCGTTCGCCGTCCACCTTCGCGCGGACTTCGGTGCCCACGAGTAAGCTGGCGCCCATCTCAAGCAGGTGCACCGTGACACCTCCGTGCTTCTGCGTGTCGCCCACGCGCGCGAGGACGCGCGAGCCGTCGGCCGCGATCAAGTCGCCGGTGTCGCCGACTTGTCCGCCGCCTTCAGCGTAGAACGGGGTCCGGTCGAGCACGACGAGGCCGGGGGTCGAGGCGATGACCGTCGCCTTGCACTCAAGCGCCGTGTAGCCGACGAATTCGGTTTGGGGGGCGCTGGCCGCGATCGCGGCGAGGTCGTTCTCACCGGAGCCCTTCCAGGACGCGCGCGCGATCTCGGACGCCTTCTCCGAGGCAACCTTGAATCCGGGCGCGTCGACGGCCACGCCCCGCGCGGCGCAGATCTCCGTCGTCAGTTCGAGCGGGAAGCCGAAGGTTTCGTAAAGGCGGAACGCCGCCTCACCGGAGAGATTCCTGCCGGATTTCTGGAGAGACTTCTCGAGCTCGGCTTCGCCCGCGTGCAAAGTCTCCAGGAACTTGGACTCCTCGGTCTTCATCACGGCCTGGACCTGCTCCGAGGCCGCGCGCAACTCCGGGTAGCCCGGCGCGAAGATTTCGATCGCGGCGGGGACGAGGAAGTGCAGGAACGGCCGGTCGAAGCCCATCAACTGGCCGTAGCGGGCGGCGCGCCGCACGAGGCGCCGCAAAACATAGCCGCGCTCGACGTTTGAGGGGATGATGCCCTCGCTCATCAGCATGGTCGCCGCGCGCGCGTGGTCGGCGATCACGCGAAAGCCTAACGCGTGCTTCGGATCTTTCGGGTCGGCTCCGATGATATCGGCGGCCTTCGCCACGATGGGCGCGAAGAGATCGGTGTGGAAGGGGGACTTGGTATTCTGCGCGCAGAACGCGAGGCGCTCCAGGCCCATCCCGGTGTCGATGCAGGGCCTCGCCAGCGGCTTTAAGCTGCCGTCGGGCTGGCGGTCGAAGCCGGTGAACACGAGGTTCCAGATCTCGATATAGCGGTCGCCGTCGCCGCCGACGACATCGTCCTTGCCCGAGGCGAACTCGGGGCCGAGGTCGTAGTAGATCTCAGAGCACGGGCCGCACGGTCCGGTCGGGCCCATGTTCCAGAAATTGGTGTCCTCGCCCAGACGCACCGCGGCGTTGGGTGCGCCGACTTTTTTCCACAGCGCCACGGCCTCGTCGTCTTCCTTAAAGACCGTCGGATACAGGCGCTTGGGATCGAGGCCGCATTCCTTCGTCAGGAATTCCCACGCCCAGAAGATGGCTTCCTGCTTAAAGTAGTCGCCGAAAGCGAAATTCCCGAGCATCTCGAAGAAAGTCATGTGCCGCAGGGTCGTGCCCACGCGCTCGATGTCGGTCGTGCGGAAGCACTTCTGCGAGGAGGTCGCGCGCGTAAGGTCGCTCTTGAGACCTAAGTAGTACGGTTTAAACGGAACCATGCCGGCTGAGTTGAACATTAGCGTCGCGTCGCCCTGAGGGACGATCGGCGCCGACGCTTTGAGCGTGTGGCCGTTCTTGACAAAAAAATCGAGGTAAGCGCTGCGCAGCTGGGAGCTTGTCTTCATGGGGAGATTGATTATAGCTTTTCGGGGGTCTGACCTCCCGTTGTTGCGGAAACAGATATACTGGCGTATGGAGCTTCCCGGGTTCGAGCGGTTCGACTTCGAGGCGGACGGCGTATCGAAGGTTGTCTATCGCGCCGGGACGGGCCCTGCCGTCGTTCTGATCCACGAATTGCCTGGGATGGTCCCCGAATGCGTCGAATTGGGCCGGAAGATCGCGGCCGAGGG
>JAYTSX010000086.1:0-8657 GCA_043745445.1 Elusimicrobiota bacterium | reverse complement strand
TGGAGACATCCGAGCGCGGGGTTCGTCATGGCGCGGGCGCGATCGCCGTTGACGGCGGCGCACGCGATGAGGGCGGCTAAGGGGATTATTTTCTTCATGTTAAGCTCCTTCCAGGAAAGCGAGTATCTCATCGAGCGCGGCTTCGTCTTTGCCGGAGACGGGATTTCGTGACTGAGCGGCGCGCAGGAGCTTCGCCGCCGCCTTACGGGCCGCCGCCGTTTCCAGCGTGGCGTCGAAGGACTGCTTCGGGTGGCCCATGGGGTTGGTCGAATACTCCTTGAACGAGACGCTCGGGCTGCCGGGGAAGGCGAACACGCTCATCTCGTACTGGTTCCTCCATCCATAACGCAGGACCGCGGTGCCGCCGGTCCCGGATTTGACGAGCGCGTCGAACTTCAGCTTCGAGACGTCGAACCAGGCGGGCGCCCGGGAGAACTCGCCCGGGTTTTCCGGGGCGGACGCGGCGGGCTGGGCGGATACCGCGAGAGCCTCGGGGGCCGCGGGCGCGGAGTTCTCGAAGAGCCTACCGAGCGCGGCGATCTTCTGCGCCTCGTTGGCGGAGGCGTCGCGGATCACGCCGAGAGGGGAGTAGACCGGTGCCGGGATCCCTGGGGCGGGCGTGAGCGGATTGAATGCGGCGACATTCGGCAGGAGCGGCGGCGGGCCGAGCCGGGCGGGGTCGAATGTGGCCCCGAGGATGAGGGCGGTGATCTCCGCCGGCGATGCGGGCATGAGCATCGGGGCCGAACCGAGACGGGAGCCGTCAAAGGAGGTCCCGACTCCGGCGATCGGGTTGATTCCCGAGACGGGCGCGCGCGCCGTCGTCTGGGCGACGGCGGGGGAGGCGGCATACATCATGGCGAGTAGTAGTGTTTGCATAGTTTTGGAGTGGATGCTCATAGGGCGGAGATGCGCGCGTCGCCCTGGACTCGGATGAGCGCGCGGTCCCAGACGCCGGTCTTGTCGTGGCGGGAGATCGCGTCATAATCGATCTCGACGGGTGACCCCTGCTTTACGGCCCTCAGGCGCGTGACTTCCAGGGATTCGACGAGCCTCTCGCCCGCGAGGCTCATCCATTCAAGGTCGGTCAGCTTGATGATCGCGAGGAGCGAACCTTTGTGGAGAATGTGGATCGATTGCTCGGCGGGATTGAGGGGAAGCTCAAAGCGCAGATGCTGCGGTTCGTAAACGCCGATCATAGAAGGAGCGGGGCGGCCGTCATGCTTGACCTTGAGCGCCTGCGTTCCCGCGACGATCTTGGTCATGGCTTCCGCGTCGAAGGAGAATTCCTGCGCGGCGGCCGGGGTCGAGACTAACATCGCGATCAGGAGTAGGTTTTTCATGTTCTTAGTATAGCCGCGTCACGACGCCGGCTCAGGTGTCCTTGGGTCCTCTGGCCGGCGGCAGACGGTCTATGCCGAATACTTAACGCGCACGGTATTTTGGTGGACTTCCGGTAATCAGTGCGCATGTGAATAGTGGGGTAAGCCCATCGTGCTAATCGTGACGGTGCCACGATGTGCCTTGAGAGAGTCTTGAGTTGCTGGCGATGTAATTCAGACCGGCGAGGACCAGTGCCGGGATGAAGAGCAAGACGCTCAAGACGAATCCTGCGGCCTTGAGGCCGGTATTGCTGGAATCCAGCAACTCCGTGGCCGGGTGCATCGTCCAGGCGTACCCGCGCTCGGCGGATCCTTTTCCTCGGGGGAGGCCGTCACCGCCGGGTATCTCACCGGGCTTGTAGAGATGGTTGACGCGGACGACGCGCGGCGCGTCCAGCCGGGGGCGATAGAGCATGGTCTGGGGAACCGTTATCGGCATCGTGGGAGTGCTTCCCTGCGAGGAGCCGCCGTCGTAGAGGCTGGGGACGGCGTTGGTCTCCGTGCTGTCCACAGCTTGCGCGAGATGATCGACGAGCGCGCGCGCCGGGATCGTTCCTTGCGCGGCGAAACACGCCGAGGCCGCGGACAGGACTGACGCCGACACGACGGTTCGTTTGATGATGTTCATGGCGATTGTCTCCCTATTTCTTTTTAGCGTGCTCCTGCGTCAGAGCCAAGGCCGAGTCGAGAGAAAAATCGGACGAATGTCCCGGCTTGCCGAGAGTCAGACGCAGGCCGCCTTGCTCGCCGCGGTCCAGACGCGAGCCGAGCTCGGAGGCGTCATAGGCGATGACGATGTCCGTCTTCGCTCCCGCCGGGAGGCCGACGGCCAGACGGGCGACGGCGGCGGTCAGAGCGTCCTCGCCGTAGGCTTTCACGAGTTCGGTGCGCGTGGCCGCGTCGATTCGCACCTGCAGACCGGCCGGCCAGCCCGGGGCCGCGTGCAGAGCGTCCAAGGTCCGGCCGACGCTTCCCGCGGCGGCGGCGGCGACCTCCGAGGACTCCTCGACGATCCGGGTCCGCAGAAACTCGATGGACGCGGCGCGTCGGGTGCGCAGGTCGCGGCGGTTCCTTTCATCGAGGCGCTTGAACGATTCGGAGATCATGCGCGCGCCGAGGTCCCCGGGCTTCATCCCGCGGTCGACGGTCAGCCGGTCGAACTCCTCCGAAGCGAGCATGAGCTGGATCACCGCGCGGTTGATCTCGCGACGCACGGACTGCGCGGCCAGGGCGAGCGCCTGATCGAGGGCCTTGGCGGCTGCCGGCGCCATGTTGGCGCGCAGATCCGTCGCCGCCCGCTCGGGAAGCGCGCGGAGGACAGCGATGACACCGGCCGTATCCAGATTCGACAGACCGAGGTCGGCGCCGAGCTGGGCGCGCAGGCGTGAGGCGACCTCGGGAGGAAGGTAGGACAGCGCTTGATTCGCGAGAGCGATGCGGTCGTTGAGCTGCGGCAGACGCGCGATCACATCGGTTTCAAGGGCGCTGGCAAAGGCGTCGCGGGAGCGGTCTATTAATGCGTTGGCGATAGCCAACGCGTCTCCGCCCGCCGGGCCGCCGATGAGACGGCCGAGCTCGCCGCGAACGGTCTTCTGGAACAGCATGTCGGAGTCTTCCTTCGTCAGCGGCGACACCGGCGAGCTGTTGTAACGCGCGGCGCCGGAGAGGAGGATGGCGGAGGCCGGCGTGATGCGCAAGGTGCCGAGCGGCCCGGCGGAGATCTTCAGCTCGGAGACGGACGCCAGGATCTGGGAGCGCACCGCGGACTGGACCGCGCCGTCCCAGAACTTGGGGTCGGACAGCAGGCCGATCGCCTCGACGGCCAGAGTTCGCCGAGAGGCATATTCTTTTTTTACATCAGGGATGGGGCCCAGCTCGCGCTCGATGACACGGCGCAGCTCGGCGGCGGTCAAGGTATTGGCGCCGTTGGCGGCTTGAGAGATGAGACCGGCGATGAGCTCCTTGGTCTGGGCGGGCAGGGGCGAGGCCGCGATCGCGTCGAGAGCGGCGGCGACCTCGCTTGTGGGCAGGCGGGAGATCACGGTCAGCGCGGCGTTGAGGCCCGCCTCCGGATCGAGCGTCCTGGCGACGGCGTCCGTGACCTCCAGTCCGGCGGCGCCCAGGCGTCCGACGCTGGCGGCCAAAGCGGCGGCCTCCAGCGAGCCCTTGTCGGAGACCTTATCCTTGCCGCCGAAGATGACGTCGGCGTTGAGCGTCACGGCCGCGCCCGGGGTCCAGCGCACGCCGGTCAGACAGCCGTCGTTGGAAATGTCGACCCCGCCGTAGGAAATTTTTTCCTTCTCGCACAGGGCGTACACCGACGAGCCGGGCGCGAAGGTCAAGGACGCCTCGATCTCGGCGCCGCGGCGGCCGTACTCGATGGTCTTGCCGTGCTCGTCCTTGAGGCTCATGCGGACCGAAACCGGCTTGCCGGCGATGACGGAGGACAGCCCGCCTTGAACCTTCTGCTCGACGACGGTCGCCGCCCAGCGCTGCGAAGCGCCGAGCTCGAAATCCACCACGGTGCCGGGGATCGGGCCGGAGATGACGGCGGTCGCTTGGGGTGAGCCCTCCCGTCCCAGGCCGACCTTGGCTCCATCGCCGCGCGCCAGATCGTTGAGCAGGTCGTGGCCGATGGGCAGGACTTCCTCGGTCCAGCCGCCGATCAAGGCGCCTTGGTGTCCGGAGGGAAGCGTCACGCGCAGGCCGGCGGAGGCATTGGCGGCGATGTTGGGCGCATAGCCCGAGGTCTTGGCCAGCATCGTGGCCGACCAGGCCAGGTCCACCGCGACCTCCGACTGGAAAGGCAGAGGGACGCGCGCGGCGCGTCCGAACTGGGCGAGGGCGCCCGCGAGTACGCCGAGCTCCGATCGCCAGGGATCTTCCACGGCGAAGCGCGAGCGCAGGGAGGCGATAGAGCTGTCGGGCAGGCCCAGGCGCCGGCCCATATCGCTCAGGCGGTCGAAGGAGTCGGACTGCGCGCCGTCGCCGAAGAATCTGGAATTAATCTGGATGACGCCCGCCTGAAGCTCGAGGCGGCGGTCGATCGCCGATTCGAGCGGTGAGCGCGTGACGCGGCGGATATTGATGTAAGGGCTTTCGGCCAGAATGGCCGAGCGGTCGCCGACGCCGAGCTGGCCGACGGCGACGTTCCAGTTTCCGGCGCTGACCGCGACCTCGTTGGCCTGTCCGTTGCGCATGGACAGCGCGACCGAGACCGGCGACCGGTCACCGGCGGCTCCGTCGAACGCGGCTGCGCCGCTGGCCGAAGCGCCGGTCACGGCGGACTGGAAAGAGGGCAGCTGCTCCGGGCGCGGCGCGACCGGCCGGACGGCGATGGTTCGCGGGGGCGCGGCGGCGGGTTGCCCGTCGAGAAGCTGCTCGGCGCGCAGGGCCATACGAACGCCGCTGTCGGGCACCGAGGCGCCGGACTGCCCGCTGTCGCGCAGCGCGGTCAGGTATTTGCGCACGCCCTCGTCGGCCGTCGTTTCGGGATACTCGGCGGCATAGTTCTCGACGCGGACCAACGCGTCGTTCCAGTCGCCGTGGCGCATATCGCTGAGTGCCACGGCCAATCCATTCTTGGCGAGGAGCGCCCGCATGCTCAGACGCGCGGGCTCGGCCCGCGCGATCAGTTCCGGCGTCTCGATAGCCTCAAGCCAGGTCACGGATTCCTTGGACATCGAGCTGTCGCGATCCTGAGCCAACGCGTCGGCGGCCAGGGCCTGGCCGATGCCCAGGCGCGCGCGGTCGAGATGCACGGCGCACGCCGCGTTCAAGGGGCACTGGTCGATGAACAGGCGATACATCAAAACGGCGCGTTCGGATGGACCGTCCTGCGCCATCTTCTCTGCGGCGGAAAGACGCTCCTCGGCATCGGCCACGCCGGCGGCTTGAGCGGGCTTATGGGGCAAGATGTCGAGCAGGTTCCAGCGCGACTCGGCCGGCTGTCCGCTCATCGACGCGGAGGCGGGGCCGGTGAGGACGGCGAGCATGAGCAGCGACAGCTTCGTTTTCATGGTTGTCTCTTTAACGGAATGTCCCGTCGAGCACGGCGAGGGCGCGTTCGCGCGCCTTTGCGATACCCTTCCGGTGCTCGTCTCCTTCCTTAGTGAAGTCGAAATCGAAGCGTTCGGGGCCGGGGATAGGCGAGGGGAGGCGGTAGCAGTTGCGCGGATTGGCGGGATCCGTCGGATCGAGGTCCTCCGCCGTCGGCCAATGCTCGCGCGGAGTTCCGGGCACGGCCAAGGAGTAGTCGATCTCCGCGGCCAAGACGATCATGCCGGCGAGATCATAGCGCGAGTCCGAGGCATAGTCGTGAATGAAGTCTCCGGCACGCTCGGATAGCCACGACAGGTGAGATCGGACCTCTTCGTCTCGGGCGGCGTCGGGATAGACGCTGAGGAAGCACTTCACCCTCTGGCTGGAGCCGTTCCAGCCCGCCTTGCCGAGGTTGACCGCGTTCAGCTGGGTGTAGCGCGCGATCGACGCCAGCCGGCGCGCGCTTCTCAAACGAAGGGCCTGAACCTGGGCCGCGGCCCGGCGTCGTAAGTCCGGATCGCTCAACGGGATGAAATGTTCGAGAGCGGCGTCGGCTTTCGAGTCGTCCCGGTCGTAGGCTCCGGCGTGAAAGCCGTAAACCATGCCGAGCCAAAAGTGGGTTTCCTGGCGCGCGTAGGCTTGATCCTGGTCGCCCGAGGTCAGCCTTAGGAATTTTTCCGCCGCGTTCGTCAGCAGCGCGTCGTTGCCGTCTTGCCGCGGGCAGCGATCATAGAGCTCCCGGGCCATGCCGTGAAGAAGGCGGGGATCGGAGACGCGTTCGATGTCCGGCCATTTCTCCGCCGGAGCCAAAATTCCGAGATTCCAGCCGGCGGAAGGACAGGCCGGTATGGCGCGCAGCGGCGGAGTGAGGGCCAGCGCGATGGCGGCGAGCAGAAGCCGGAAACGGATCATGCTTCAGTATACTGGCGCGTCGGCGCGCGAGCCTGAGGCGGAAGGGAATTTTGCGCGCGGCAACCGGTCTATCTCGGTCGCGTGGGTGGGGGGCTCGTTTTGGTCAACCGGCCGTAACTAGCTGCCGCTCGCCGTTTGCGCGCGAAGGCCAGCACGTGGCCGTGCGGATCGAACCTTGGCGGCTTCGTGTCGCCAGTACCGTGAGGAAAGCGCGCTATCATGCCCGCGATATCAGGGCTCAACGAGTTGACAAGTAAAGTAAATCTAATTTATTATGTGAATATAGTTCACATTTTATGAAAGTGGAATCGGGGCGCGTGAAGCGCAAGCAGGAGGCCAGGCGCGCGGCCATCCTCGACATGGCTTTGCGATTGGCCTGTGATGAAGGGCGGGCGGGGCTTGCGATCAACCGGATTGCCGAGGAGCTCGACTATACACCCGGCGCGCTCTACCGCTACTTCGAATCGAAGGAAGCCCTGCTGGCCGAGCTGCAGGACTACGCTCAAAGAAATATTCTGGCTGCTGTCATGAAGGAAGTTCCGAAATGGATGGCGAAGGGACCCGGGGCGGAGGCCGCGCTCTACAGGCTGTTGGCCGCCGCGGATTTCTATGTCGGCTTAAAGCGTATTTTGCCTCGTGAGGCGGCTCTGATCGGGCTCATCGTGGGCGATCCCCGGGAATTCCAGTCTCGCCAACATACCCAACGATTGAATGAATCGGCCGCCGCTCTCTTTGCCCAAGGGCAGCTGCTTTTCCAGGATGCCGAGGCCAGCGGCGGCTTGCCAAAGGGTGATACCCGGGAGCGCGCGCTGATCTTCTGGAGCACCCTGCACGGCGCCACCCAGATTTGGAAGCTCGACAAGGTGGAGCCGAGATTGAAGGAGCCGCGCTACTATGGAGTCCGAGCGGCCCGCGCGCTTCTCGCGGGCTGGGGTGCGCCCGCCGCGACTCTTGAGAAGGCATGGAGGCTTTTGTGACATTAATCGTTATTGCCGTCAGCGGCATTGTTTTCGCGGAGTTCTTCGGCTATTGGCTGCACATCCTCTTACATAATGACAAGATCAAGTGGCTCAGCCGGAGCCATATGCAGCATCATCTCCGTGAGTACCACCCGTCTAAGCCCATTCGTTTGAATGGTCTTTATTTGTCCTCCGGCGCTACGCGCGCCAATATCGCCGGCATCGGCATGGAATGGATTATCCCGATCGGCTTATTGCTCGTTTTCATCCATGGGACCTGCTGCTTCGCTGGAGTTCCGATCATAGACCAGATCGCTTTCACGGGGGGAGCGTTGGGGTGGTCTTGGATTCTTTTCGGATACATGCATGATGCGATGCACCTGAAGTTTTTTTGGATGCAAGACGCGCCGGCGTTCTTAAAAAACTGGTTTATAAAAATCCGGCGTTATCACGACGTCCATCACTACACATTCAGCAACCAAGGGGTTATGCCCACGAATTTCGGGATCTGCTTCTTTTATTTCGACCGGGTGTTCGGGACCATCAAGGAATACCAAAGCAAGTTCAACCGGGCCGGGTTGGCGGCCTCTGAAAGGAGATTCGCGTACATTCACGATTAGCCTTGACACTTTGCATGGCGTCTGATATACTTCGAAAGTCGAAGCATTCGAAAATCGAACCATGAACAACGAAGATCGCGCCCGCCAACTCACAAACCACCTCCAGACGGTCATGGAGGAGGCGGAGAGCGCGGACAAAAAAAATTCCGCGGTGCGGGAGAAGCTTAGCTGGCAGGAAATCCGCGTTCTGCGTGCGGTCGGACGGCAGGACTGCTGCCCGATGAGCGGTCTGGCTGACATGATCTGTCTTTCCCTCAGTTCGGCGACCGGCCTCATCGACCGGCTCGTCAGCAAGAAGCTCGTCAAGCGGGATCGTTCGAGCGAGGACCGGCGGGTCGTTCAGGTGGAGCTTACTGACGAAGGACGCGAACTCCATGAAGAAGCCATGGCGGGGCCCGTCGAATTCTCCCGTGGTCTACTGAAGGGGCTAAACACCGCGGAGCAGGATGCTTTGCTTGGTCTGTTCAGCAAAATCTCGGAGCGCATTCAGGCGGAAAAGAAAACGGCCTGATTTTTTTTGCCGTAATTACTTTGGAAGTCAAACTATTCAAAAGGAGAATGAAAAATGGAAAACCAGGAAAAAGACGGGAAGGCCTGCTGCGACAAGTCGAAATGCTGCGGCGGCAAGGCGCTCGCGATCATTGGGTTGCTTGCAATCGGTGCGGTCGGCGGCTTTTTCGCCGGCAAGTGCCACGCGTCCCGGTGCGAGATTCCGGCCGTCTCGGCGCCCAGTCAGCCGGCGA
>JAYTSX010000085.1:0-8678 GCA_043745445.1 Elusimicrobiota bacterium | reverse complement strand
GCTGGTGGTCCGGAGAGATCGTCGAGGCCGTCGCCCGCAAGTACACGGCAACCTTAAAGAAGGCGCGGGTGGACACGGTCATCCTCGGCTGCACGCATTATCCGTATCTTAAGCCGGTTCTCGCGCGCGCCCTCGGCGCGCGTGTGCGCCTGATCGATTCGGCCGAGGAGACCTCGCGCGAAACGCAAGCCGCTTTATGCAAGCTTGGACTGCGCGCGCCGCAAGGCGGCCGCGGGCGCCGTGAGTTCTACGCATCCGACGCTCCGCAGCGCTTTAAACGCCTTGCGGGCCGAATGCTGGGCTCCCCCGTGAAGACCGTGCTTTTGCACCGGATGAACTCATGAAAGATCTTCTCGCTCTGACGGGACTGGCCAAGACGCGCATGGACGCGGGTTTCTCCCGCGTCGGGCGGCGCCTGTCGGCGTCCGATCCGGCCGACCGGGCGCTCATGATCATGGCCGCGCGCGCGATCGCGCAGGCGAACGCGGTCATGGCGCTGAGCGAGCGCGGGCTCGCTAACGAGGCACTTCCAATTTTGAGGGGACTTGCGGAAATCTGCCTGATGATGCGTTGGGTGGCGGATAAGGAATCGACCGCCCGCGCCATCGGCACGCTCGGCGAGCTCCAGGATCCGGATTGGGAAACCCATTGGCCCAGCGCGCGTCTGCGCGAGCGGGCCGAGGTGTACGGCGTTCCCGGCGAGGCCGTAGAAGCGGTGTTGGGCTCGGTGGCGGACTTCGCCCGCGGCTCGGCGCAAGGCCTGCCGTGGGGCCATGTTTTCGCCGAAGCGACGCGGCCGGGACGGCGCGCCGAGGAAGTCCTTCCGGCGACGGCCGTGTTCCTGGGTCACGCGCTCAAGGCGTTGGACTCCCGCTGGCACGGCGAATTTTCAGGAGCCGAAGAGATGTGGACGGGCGCAAAAATTTCGAGAGGATAATGAGATGATGAACGAAGAGACGACGGGACAAGGCGGCGCGGCGGGTTCCAACCCTCCGGGCGGAGGCAGCGGCGACCAACCGCCCCGACAGCAGTCCCAAGGCGGCGGGCAGGGTCAGGGGGGAACCGGAGGTTCCAATCAGGGCGGCCAGCCCGGCGGCGACGGCCAAGGACGCCGGCGGCGACGCCGTCGCGGCGGACGCGGCCGTAGCGGACAGGGCGGCGGCCAGAACCAAGGCGGAGGCCAGCAGCATGGCCAGCGCCAGGGCGGCCAGCACGGCTCGCAGAGCCACCAAGGTCATCGCAGCCAGAACGGCGGCGGATCTCGTCCTCCTCATGTGCCGCAGGCGCCGGTCAAATCCGACGTCGAGCAACTCTTCTCGGCGAAGACGCCGGTGGATCCTTTCGAATGGCTTCAGCTTGAAAAAGGCTCGACCGACCCGTCGATGCGCGCGCTCGATTTGCTGGCGCCCATCGGCAAGGGCACTCGCGGCCTCATCGTCGCTCCTCCCAAGGCCGGCAAGACCACGTTCTTGAAGCAGATCTCCAATGCCGTTCACGAGATCGATCCCAAGATCCGCCAGTACTGTCTGCTCATCGATGAACGCCCCGAGGAGGTCACGGATTTTAAGCGTTCCGTGCCCGCCGAGGTGTGGGCTTCCTCGTCGGACCAGTCCTACGACAAACACAAGCGGCTGGCCGAGGATCTGTTCCGTACGGCGCTCGAGAAGGTCGTGCAGGGTGAGGACGTTTTCATCCTCCTCGATTCACTCACGCGCCTGGCCCGTGTTTATAACCAGTTCGCGACGGGAAACCGGACGATGTCCGGCGGCCTCGACTCCCGGGCAATGGAAATTCCGCGGCGTTTCTTCGGCGCGGCGCGCAAGCTCGAGGGCGCGGGTTCTCTGACGATTCTGGCGACCATCCTCGTTGACACGGGATCGAAGATGGACGACATCATCTTCCAGGAGTTCAAGGGAACGGGCAACATGGAGCTGGTGCTTTATCGGCAGGCCGCCGAAATGCGTATTTTCCCGGCGCTCAAGGTTCGCGATAGCGGCACCCGCAAGGAAGAAAAGCTGTTCACCCCGGAATACCTCGAAGGCGTCTACAAGCTGCGCCGCCTCGTGGCCGGCATGGGCGACATCGACGCGATCAAGGCGCTGACCGAGATGATGCGCGTGCACAAGACGAACAAAGGGCTCCTGGAGGCGCTTAAATGATTGCGAAGATTCAGCCCGTCATCACGCCGAAGGCCCCGGCGGCGATCGGGCCCTATTCACAGGGGATCGCCGTAGGCGATCTCCTGTTCGTCTCGGGGCAGACGCCCTTGCGCGCGGACGGTACGCTCGTCGAGGGGACCGTCGCCGAGCAGACCGAGCAATGCTTAAAAAATGTGACGGAGGTGCTGCTGGCCGCCGGCTTGACCACGGATGCGGTGGTCAAGACTACGGTGTATATGACCGACCTCAGCAAGTTCTCAGAGATGAACGAGATTTACGCCAAGCGTTTCCGGGCGCCGTTCCCGGCGCGGGCGACGGTTCAGGTCTCGGCTCTCCCCAAGGGCGCCGGGGTTGAGATCGACGCCGTCGCGGTCAGGCCTTAAATCGGAATGCTCGCGCGCTCTCTCCTCGCCGCCGTGCTGGCGCTGCTCATCAGCGGCGACGTCGCGCGGCTCGGCTGGGACGCGGTCGAGCCGTGGCATTTTATCTTTCCGTACCTGTGGTTGTTCATTCTTCTCGAATCGGGCCGTGCGCGCCGGCGTATGTCGGATGGCGCGGTGTTTTTTGCGGGTGCTGCGATGGCAATGTTCTACGGCGGCGTCTACGCCAAGGACCTTCAGCACGGATTCCATCCCTTCGGCATCGACTGGCTCGGCTCGCTCTGCGCGGTCTTCGATGGAGGCATGTCGACGGTTCTGGCCCTCCATGTCGCCGAGCGCCTGCGGCCCCGGCGCGCGGGCGAGCCCGGCGAGCTTCGTATGCTGACCGTCATATTTCTCGTCTTCACCCTCGCGGCCGCCGCGGCCGTATATGGGATTAAGACCGCTTTTAATTTTTACCGGGCCGACCGCATGCTTGGCCCGACCTGGCTTGTCGCCGACATCCTTTTCGCCGGCGCCGCGTGGGCGCTCGCGCGTTTCGCCTGGATCCGCTCCGAGTCGGAGGAAGAAGAGGAAAAGAGCCATGAGCCCTGGGTCTGGGCGTTGGCCGGGTTCGCCGTCTGGCTTCCCGGGGCACGCTTTCTCGCTCTGGCGTGCGCGGCTCTGGAACTACCCGGCGTCCTGATTTACTTCTTCGTCGGCGTCTGGACCGCCGGGGCCGCGACGGTAATCTGGCGATTGTGGCGGGAACGCGCCCATAATGATCTCTTCCCCGTATCCGGTTCCCGTCCCGCTTCGGCGGCGGCGCTGTGGCGCGCGGCGGGAGCACTTATCTTGGTCCTAGCACTCGGCTCCGATCTCAATGAGCCGCGCGCCGCGGGGCTCTTCTCCGTGGCGATCGACTGGCCGACCCGCGCGCTGTTCGCGTGGGCGTTTTTGACTTCGCGGCTCAAGATCTGATGGCTAAGAAATTTTTCGTCGGCGTCGATGTCGGTGGGACGAAGATCGCCGCCGGCCTCGTGAGTCCGTCGGGCGAAATCCTGGGCTGGGAGAAGGCCTCGACGCCGCGGGCGAAAGGCGCGGCTGAGGTAATGAAGGTCATCGTGCGCGCGGTGCGCGATGTGATCGCCGACGCGGGCCTTAAGTCCCGCCGCTTGCGCGCCATCGGCATCGGCGTTCCCGGCCTGGTGGACGCGAAGACCGGCAAGGTCCTCGTCGCGCCGAATATTCCGATCGCGGGATATCCCATCGCGGCGGAGCTCGAGCGCCGCTTCGGCGTTCCGGTAGCCATCGGCAACGACGTGAACCTGGGCGTGCTCGGCGAGAGCTGGCGCGGCTGCGGACGCGGGGTGGAAAACCTGGTCGGCCTATTTCCGGGAACGGGCGTCGGCGGGGGCGTGATCTCGGACGGAAAACTTTTGCTCGGCACGCATGGCGCGGCGGCGGAGCTCGGCCACATCGTGCTTGACGCCAAAGGCCCGAAGTGCGGCTGCGGCGCGCGCGGATGCCTGGAGGCGTACGCGAGCCGTACCGCGATGGAACGCGACATCCGCGCCGGCGTCAAGGCGGGGGAGAAAAGCGACATCGTCGCGCTTAACGGCGGGAGCCTTGCCCAGATCAAGAGCAAGGTCCTTGCGCGCGCCCTGCGCCACCGCGACCCCCTCGTCACCCGGGTGTTGCGCGCGGCCGCCGAGCGCCTGGGCGACGGTTGCGTCAGCCTGCGCCATTGCTTTGATCCCGACCTGTTCATTCTCGGTGGCGGCGTGATCGAGGCGTGCGGCGACTTCATGCTGCCCATCGTCCAGCGCCGCCTGGCTGCCGATCCGCTATTTCGCAAGATTGGCGCCTGTCGCGTAACCCGCTCGCGCCTTGGTGACGACGCGGTGGTGCTCGGCGCCGTCGCGCTCGCGCGGAGTCTTTAACAGCATGAATAAGAATCATTGGCTGATATCGCCGGCATGGGACGGGCTCTGGGTTTTCAGTGGGTTATGGTTCGCGCTGCTGATCCTCGGGGCCTATCCCCTTGGGAAGGCGGCGGTGGTGTCGCTCTTGATTGGAACCGGGGTCGGCAGCTGGTTTTTTGGATGGGGGCATATGTTGTCTCCGGTGATCACGGCGTGGACGATCAAGGATTTTCGGAGTGCAATGCTTCAAGACAAGCGGCTTTATATTTTCCCGCCGCTTTTAATCCTGGTCATCGTCTTTTCGCTGACGGGGATCGCTCTTTATACACACGGCCGTTCTCGGCTGACCCCTCTGCTCGGTCTCGGGGTCGTTTACTTTCTTTGGAACTCCTGGCATTTCGCCATGCAGCACTTCGGATTCCTATCGATTTACAGGCACAGGGCCGGGCAGCGTGAAATATTTGAGCGTAACGCTGATCGTCTGTTCTGCTTCCTGGCCACCTTCCTATTGGTCGGCGCGGCCTGGTATGTGCAGGGCGCCCGATTCGGGCTTTTCTTGGACTGGGTTCCTCGCCCAAGGTCCATCACGGCTTGGCAGTCCGTCATTACAATGGCGGCGGTCTTGCCGTCAGCCGGCATGATCGTCTATGAGTGGAGAAAGCCGAATGCCTCCATTCCTAAGCTTTTTTATTATGCGCTCATCGGGATTCAGCCGGTGCTGCTCTGCCGCTCGTATGGTCTGTTCAGCCTTCCCGTATTTACCGCAAGCCATTGGATCGCCGAGGTCGGGCTGATGTCGAAAATTCACGCCTCGAATAAAACCCCGCTCAGCCCGGTCCGGAACTTGCGCGTTCGTTTTATCGCGGGAGTCGGTTTGTTCGCCGTGCTGAGTTTCGCGATTCAGCGTTTTGATTTGTTCGACTCCCAATCCCTTTTCTGGGAATTCGTCGCATTGAAGGATTTCTCAGCTAAGCTCGACGGGCTTGCCCCGTGGACGCGGTTCTGTCTGCTCCTGCTGACCGGCGGGTTTATCTCAAGCGGCCTTTATCACTTTCTTTACGACTACTATCTCTTTTCTTTCCGTCGTGCCGCGCCGCGAAATGTGATCGCCCCACTGATGCTGACGACGCTTGAATATAATTAATTTCGCTCAGCGTGTTCTTGGAATTTTCTCTCTTCGGGATGTCCATATTCTCGAGGGCCTGGAGCGCGTCAGCGGAGAGCCTTTGAGCGTCGCTATTTCCGGCTCGGACCCCTTCAAGACCTATTTGGCGAAGCGGGCCTTTCAAGGCCTCCCGCAGGAGCGCCTACTCGGACAGGCCCGGGTCTGGGCGGTTCCCGCGCTGGTCAAAAATCGCGCGCCAGACTGCGCGCTGCTAGCCTGGAAAATCCCGTCAGTGGTCGCGCCTTTTTTCTCGCGCGCCTCGTTCGCCCGCCTCCCCTGGTGGGTCAGCATGCACATCGACCTTCAGGGGCCGGCCGCCGTTTTTCTTAAAAAGGCCCGCTTCCTGAGAAATAAGGCGATGGTCAAGAGCCGCGGCTTCACTCAAGAGCGAACCCGCGACGAGGCCGCAGTTTTTGATTTTTACCATAATCTTTATGTGCCGTATGTGAAGCAGCGACACGGAGAAATCGCGGGCGTTCGCCCGTATGAGGAAACCCGGGACGCAGTCCTAAGCGGCCGATGGGAGCTGATGCTCGTCAAGCTGGACGGCCAAACGCTTGGCGGCGCCGCCATTGACATGTCGGGGCCGCTGGTGCGCGTCCGGGATTTCGGCGTGCGTGACGGGGCCCACGAGAATCTGACCCAAGGAACGGCGGCGGCGCTCTATCACTTCCTTATTATGTCCTTGTATGATCGCGGAATTTCGACGCTCGACCTGGGGAACTGCCGGCCGTTCCTCAGCGACGGCGTCCTTCAATACAAGAGAAGCCTCGGAGGCTACCTTGCAAAGCCGGATATTTCCTCCGGCGGCCTGATTGATCTGCGGGCACTGAAGAACACTCCCGGTTTAAGCGGATTTCTGGCCAATAATCATTTTGTCGGCGTCGAGAGGGGGAACCGATTGAAGTTGATCGTCTTCTTCGAACGATTGGGTGCTCAGGCCGAAAGCGAATTTGAGTCGATCCGCGTGAAATACTGCTTTAAAGGAACCGTCGCGGCGCGGTTCGGTTCTAGCGCACAGCTTTTTTCCGCCTCCGGTCGCGCTTAAGGCGCTTCGCGCCTGAATGTCTGACACCGGACTTCCGGCCCAGAGAGCCTAGGCCACCTGCCGGGCGTATCAATTCCCCATGGGCCCACGCGATAAAGCAACGCGTCTGCCATAATCCAATCGTGACCTTATTGATTTGGATCAATAAATGAGGCGCTTCCCGTTGCGCCGCGCCCTGGGTGCGCTGTTAGCGCTCGCCATTGTGGCGGGCGCTCCCGGCTCGCAGGCTTATCAGGCCTGTGCGCAGACCATCGGCGGCAGCGCGGCCGAGGCCGGCTCCTCCGCGCGCGCGATTCCCTCTCTGGGAATGACCGGTCTTTCCTCCCCGATCCCGACTTTGTCTCAGCCCGCTCTGTCCTTGTCGCCCGCGGCCCTCGCCGCGCCGGTCGCGGCTCCTGAAGTCCGCGCGACACCGGCCGCCGCGCTGGCGGTTGTGGTGCATGAAGCCGTCGCGGTCTCGGCCGCTCCCGCGGGACCGGCGCATGCCATCGCGACACAAGCTCCGCTCTCTTTCGCCGCGAAAACCGGCCCTCCCGCCATGGCCGCGACGCCCGGCCTTACCCGCACGCTCGCGGCCGCGGCGGCCCCAGAAAAGCGAGACGAATCCGGTCGCCTTTTTGACGGCTCTATCGTCAAAGAAGCCGCCGAAACGCCGGTTGTCGTTCCGGTCCGCCGCAATGCTTTCAGCCGCGCGCTGTTTGCGGCCTTGGTCGTTACCGTCGGCATGCTGGGCATTCAGGCGCCCGAGGCCCGTGCTCAGACGGTGCCTCAGTCTCCGCCGGCCATCGTTTCGCCGGCCAAGGGCCAGATCGCCAAGGATATCGCCGATTCGATCAAACAGCAGGCCGCCACGGCCGCGCAGCAGGTTCAGGCTCAGGCCCCCCAAGCTCCCGCGCCGGCCGACACGGCCGCTCGTGCCGTTTTGCCTCGCCCCGTCGAGGCCTCCGTCGTCGTGGACCGCCAGGGTGTGACGGTCGGCGAGCGCATTCATCTCACCATCACCCTGCGCAACACCTCGGACAAGCCGGTCACGCTGCAAAATCTGCGCCCCTCAATCCAAGACGCGCTTCCCGAGGATCTCGAGCTCCAGGGTAAAAGCGCCGAGCAGCCGCTGACCTTGGCTCCCGGTGAATCGAAAACTGTCGTCTATGAAGCGATCCCGTTCGGCTCGGGCACGCTCACCCTCGACGGCGGCCTCGCGGTCGTCGCGGTGGGCGAGACCGCGGTGTATCCCGAAGGCATCGAGATCGTCCTGCCTAAGACCGAGATCAAGGTCACGACCGTGCTCACGCCGGACTGGAAGGACAAGGGCTTTAAGGACATCGTCGGCGTCAAGCGCGCGAACGGGCCGGATTGGATGTGGCTTGCGGCGATCCCGCTCGGCATCCTGCTCCTGGTCGGCGTCCACCGCCTCGTCGCGGCCCGCCGCCTGTATCCGAAGCTCGACGCCAAGCGACTGTCGCTTGTCACCGTCACTGAGACCGAGCTGGCGCGTCTGAAGGTCGAATCCGCCGAACTCGACACGGCTTCGTTCTATGCCCGCTATCAGGAACTTCTGACCGGCTTCATGGTCGACTTCGCGGGCATGCCTAAGGCGGCGCGCGACGCGCGCACGCTTGAGCGCGACCTGTACAAGTCTTTTTACGACGCGGGCCAGGTCAGCGTGGCCGCGCGGCTGGCGGCTACGGCCGAGGCCGCGCGCTTTGCCGGCTCGGAGAAAGACGCGACCGAGCGCGCGCGCATGCTCGACCGCCTTCAGGCTCTTGTCGAGAGCGTCGCCGGAAAAGCGGGCAAGCTCAAGTCCGGCAAGACCGGCGTGTTCGCCGCCCTTGCCCTTCTGCCCGGCGCCGCCGGCCTGACCTTCGGCAGCCCCTGGGTGCTTCTCTTGCTGGTTCCGTTCATCACTTATGTCGTCTGGACCTACCGCGCGCGCGGAAAGACGGAGCGCTTCGCCGTCTCCTCCGCGGCGCAGACGCCGGCCAAGCGCACCCTGCGCGAGCGGCTCACCGGCCTGCCCCGCAT
>JAYTSX010000084.1:0-8695 GCA_043745445.1 Elusimicrobiota bacterium | reverse complement strand
TTTTGAGATTTCAGGATCAAGCAGAGGAGAACCGCCGGAGAGGCGGCGGCTGCGCATGATGATGCTCGCCGATCGGGCGAGACGGTCATCGAGCACCTTCTTGTCGGCTGGGGTGAGCTTATTGTTATCGAGGCGATCCTTGAGCTCCTTGCGGCGTGCGTCGAGCGCATCGAAAGACGACGGGGCCTCGCCCTTTAAATGCTGAATTAAAGCTTTCTCGAGCACCGCGATTTCCGCCGCCATGCGCTCACCCTCCGGGGTGGCCAGCGCGCCGCTCGCGGGTCCCGCGGTCACCACGACGACGGGGACCGCCGCGACGGACTTGGTATCGTCAGCCGCAGCCGACAAGGAGGCGGCGAGCGCGAACGCGCACGCGGCGAGGAGGGGTGCTCGGCGGCTTCGGATGCTCATTGACTTCAGCGTATCCCTTAAAGGCCTAACCTGTCAGGGGCTCAGGGCCTACTCGCTTCTAGGACTAAAGACCCATAAGACGAGCGGCGACGATAGTATAGCCGGGCACGGCGGCGCGTCAAGGCCTTCCTTTAAGAGGGCTTCAGCGTAGCCAGGCGCTCCTCAAGACGAGCCTGCGCCTTCGTGGCGGGACCCTCGTCCTTGAGGAGATGATACTTGGACGCTTTCGGCGCCAGAATGACGAGGAACTTCGCGGGGACGCCGGCGCGCCGGTACGCCGCGACCTTGTGGTGGCCGTCGAGCAGGAAGCCCGCCATGAAAGAGTGGAGGTTCTTAATCGTGCCCTTCTTGACGGCCTCAGGGATGCCGCGCTGGTACATACCGAGCATCAGCACACGGGGGCGGTCGCCATTCTGGATCATTTGCTGATAGATCTTGATGTACTCTTCCTTCAGCGCCGCGCGAGGAACCAAGGGGATGACGAAGTCAAACTGCTTCTCCACGACGCCGGACTCGGGGTGGCGGAACACACGAGGGCGCGAACCCTCATAATGCTCCCAGCCGGACAGCAGGCCCTCTTCCTTGGGATCTTCGATGTCCCAAAGCTCCATGAACTCGCTCTGGAAAAAGTAGGAAGCCTCATCGTCGCTGTCGTAGGGACCAGTCAGGTTGACCGAGGTCTCGAAAACGAGATACTCACCCTTCTCCATGAGCTCAAGGAGGGGGGCTAGCTCTTGGACGAGGGACTCGTCGACCGGGCGCGGGAGCTGGATCGTCTTCGGCAGGTTGGCGATTTTTTTGTTGGTCGGAAGATGCGGATCTTGCAGCATCTTGAACCAGAAATGGCAGGTGTTGCAGTCGTTGCCGACTTCGAACTTGCGGGCGCCATTGACCTCCAGATACAGGGAGTTGGACTCGCCGTGACGCTTCTCGATCGCGATCTTAAAAAAGCCTTTGCCGTTGGGGACCTTGACTTTCACGACGCCTTCCGCGACGGTCGCGACTTCAAGCTTCTGCGGCTCGGATTTAGTGGTCACCGTGTCCTCCCTAATAAATGGGGCCTCTTACCACCATTGTAGCCCATTCATGCCCGCGCGTCCAGACTGGAAGCGAAATATAGCCGTAACAGCTTTTCCCTATATTAGTGACGCAATGGCCATGGACGAGCCGCAAGATCAACAGTGGGATGACCGCGCGCTCCGGGAGATCAACAGCCTGGATGCCGCGCGCCTGGCTATCCGCGGCGCGCTCGCCACCATTCGTGATCTGCAGGATCAAAACGGCCTTCTCAAGGGCAACCTCCAGGACGAAGCCTCCAAGCGTAAGACGCTCGAGACACGCCTGGCCGATATGGATGCCCGGCTCGCCGAATGGCAAGAGCAGGCAAAGAAGTGGGAGCAGGAGACCGCCCAACGCGAGCAGCTGATGCAGCGCTGGAAAACCGAGGCCCGCATGGAGGTTCGCGCCGAGGAGCGCGCCCGCGTCAACGCGGATCAAGCCCGGACCGAGGAAACTCTAGCGCGCCTGCGCGCCGATCTCGTCGCGATGGGCCAGGCGCAAAAAGGCAAGGACGAGGCCTGGGGCGAGCTGCGCCGCATGCTCGACGCGCGCGACGCCGACATCATGGGGCTCAAGCGCGAGAAGCAGGATATTCTGGCGAAGGTCAAGCTCGACTCCGAGCAACTCGAGATGCTCCGTGCGGCGCGCGACCGCGAGATGGGTGCGGCCAATCACGCGCGCGAACTCGAGATCGCCGACAACGACCGGGAGATCGCCGCCCTTAAGCGCGAGCTTGAGGAAAACAAAATGGCGCTGGCCGCGATCGCGCAGGATCGCGAGCTTGGCGTCAAAGCTCGGGAGGAAGAACTCGTCAAGGCGTTCCAGCTCAAGGAGTCCGATCTCGTCCGCCGCTACCAGGCACGCGAGGCGGAGTTGCAGGCTCGTTGGTCGGAGCTCGAAACCGGGCTCTGGGCGAAGACGAAAGAAAGCCGCGAAAAGTTGGACGAGGCCGTACAGACGCAGTTCGAGGAGCGCGCGCGTCAGATCGCCGACCGGGCCAAGGAGGTCGAGGATCTGCTCGCCCGCCGCTCACGCGAGCTGACAGAGGACCACGAGAAGCGCTGCGCCGAGGCCGAGGCCCATTACGCGGCCGACGAGCGCCGTCTCTTGGCCTCCTGGGCCGAGAAAGAGCAACGACTGCTTGCAAAGCTCGACGAGCAGCTCAACCAAGAGCGTGGCGTCATGCAGGCGACCTGGGCGGAGCGCCACAAAGCGCTCGACGCTGAGCACGCGGAGCGTCTGCGCCAGGTCGCGGCGAAAATCGAGGAACTCGAGGCCGGAGGCCGTCGCGACCGCTCACGACTGCTTGAGGAGGGCGCGCGCAAGGATGCCGAACGGGTCCGCGCACAGGATGATTTCGTCTCCCGCAAGGATGCCGAACTCGACAAGCTGCATCAGGAGAAGCTGACCACCCTGGCCGAGCGAGGCCGGAATCTCGAGGCCGAAGCCAAGGCCCGCGAAGAGGCCCGTCAAAACGAGTACCTGAGCCGCGCCGCCGCGCTGGAAGCCCAGCATGAGATGCGCCGAGGCGAGCTGCTCGAGGAGCATCGCAAAACGGTCGCGTCGGAAAAATTTTCGCTGTCGGCCCAGTACGATCAGCGCCAACACGGATTGGACGAGTCCTACCGCGCCAAGGTCGCGGAGGCCGAACGCGCCTCCCGCGCGTTGGCCGATCAGCACCAGTCCTGGAAGGAATCCCTTCGCGAAGAATTTCTGCGCAAGGAAAAGGATCTCGATTCGCGCTGGTCCTTGCGCGAGGGTGAGCTCATCAGCCGCTACGAGGCCGCGCTTGAGGACCAGCGCCGCGCGTTTTCAGCCGAAGCACTCGAGGCTCGCGGACGGCTCGAGATCCAGCGCCGTCAGATCGAGGGGGAGTCTCTGGCCCGCGACCAAAACCAGCGCGCCGCAAACGAGCATCGCGAAGCCGAGGCGCTCGCGCGATATTCACGAGAGCAAAGCGAGCGGCAGATCGCGCACGAAGCGCGCCTGGCGGAGCTGCGCCTTGCGCATGACGAGGACCTGCGCATGGTCCGGGAAAAGGCGTTCGAGGACCTTGCCCGCGAGCGCTCGGGGCTGCAGAAGGACCTCTCAAATCTTCAGGAGCGGCTCGCCCAGGCGCAGGCCGAGAGCGACCGGGCGCGCATCACCGACGCCTCCCGCGTGAAGGATCTCGAATCAAGAATCAACGCGCTTGAGGCCGATCGCCGCGCTCTGTCTGAATCCCTCGGCGCTGTCGAGAAAGAGGCCTCCGCCCTGCGCGCCGCAATCGCTGAGCGCGACCGAATGCGCGGCGTCGAGCGCGCCCGTCTCCTCGAAGAAGCCAAGCTATCCGCCACGGCCGAATTGGCCCGCCACCTTGAGGAGGCCGAGCGCGACCGCGCCCTCGCCCTCGAGGAGCGCCGCGTCGAGCTCGAAAAGGCGCACGCGTCGCGCCGACGCGCGCTGGAAGCCGCGCTGGCCGAGCGCGGCCGCGCGCTTGATGTGAAAGAACAGAGCCTTGAAGAGGATCTGCTGCGGATCGATGAGGCCCACGCGGCCGCCCGTCAAAAAAAGTCCTCTTGACGGGCCGGGAGACGGGATGTATACTCCGCCCATCGGCAGGAATGCCGGTCACCGAGACTCAACTTTTGAGAGGAAACGACATCATGGCTAGAGATAATGAAGGATTTGGCGGAGCGTTGCTGTTCGTGACGGGTGCGGCGATCGGAGCGGCCCTCGGAGTTCTGTTCGCGCCCCGCTCGGGAGGCGAAACCCGCGAGCAGCTCGCGGACTGGCTGAAGGAGCGCCGTGAAAAAGGCGAGGACCTCCTTCACACGGTCAAGGACGAGTCATACGCGAAGAAGGAGGCCATCGTCGCCGCCGCCAAGGCCGCGAAGCAGGCCTATGTCGAGACCAACTCCAAGCATCACGAGCACGCCTAGACTTGGGCGCGCTTAAATAATCGAGGGGCTCTCGAAAGGGAGCCCCTCTTTATTTAGGCCTGGCCTTGCGTACGACGCCGGCCTTCTCGACGAAGCGCAGGTAGGGCGTGCCCCCAAGCGAGGTGCCTGCATCCACGACCAAGGTCTCGCCGGCGATATAGCTGGTCTGCGGCGCGCAAAGGAAAAGCACGGCATTGGCCACATCCGACTCGGTGCCGAACTTTCGATTTGGAATGCTGTCGAGCAGGAGATCGCTCATCCACTGCTCCGGCCAAAGCCGCTCGCGGCTTTGGGGAGTGTCGATGAGTCCCGGACAGACCGCGTTAACGCGCACTCCGCGCCCGATCCACTCAACGCCAAGCGTCTTCGTCATCGCCTGCACGCCGGACTTGGCCGCCGAAGAGGGGAGAAAGCCCGGTGCGCCCGTCCAGGCGTAAGACGCGAGCAAGCTCACGATCGTGCCTTCGCCGCGAGGGAGCATGCGCCGCCCCGCCTCGATAGCGCAGTTGAAGCTGCCGTGGAGAACGATATCGATGACCTTGCGAAACCGCACGGAGGTCAGCATTTCGCTCGGCCGCACGAAATTCGCGGCGGCGCCATTGATCAGAATGGAGACGGGGCCGAGCTCCGCCTCGACCTTGTCGAACATCAACGAGACGGCCTTGGCGTCGGAGACATCGGTCGAGACCCCCAACGCCTTGCGGCCCGTGGCCTTCCGGATTTCTTGGGCCGCGGCCTCAAGACGCTCGCCGTCGCGCGAAGCGAGCGCCACATCCGCCCCATGCAAAGCGAGCGCCGTCGCGACGGCTTTCCCGATGCCCGTGCCGCCGCCCGTTACGACCGCGATCTTACCGGCCAGCAAATTCTTATCGTACATCAGTCCTCCCAGCGGGGGCGGCGTTTGGCGCGCATCGCCTCCATGCCGTCACGCGCCTCGGGCCCGGCGATCAGGATACCGAATTCAGACAACGAACGGCGCCACAGCTCCTCATCCAAGAAAGGGGCGTTGAGGCCTTTCTTAAGCGACGCGAAAGCCGCGGGCGCCGATTTGGCAAGGCGCTTCGCCAAAGCCAGGGCTCGTTCCTGAACTTCCGCCTCGGGCACGACTTCATCGACGAGGCCCGAGGAAAGGGCCTCGGCCGCTCGCAGAGTCTTGCCGCGCAGAACCATCTCCTTGACCACGCGCTGGTCATTGGCAAGAGCGGCCAGCCGTGTTACCAGCGCCGGCGTGGGGGTGAGCCCGAGCCTGATCTCCGAGAGCGCCGCTTTCCCGGACTCCTCCGCCATGACGCGCCAGTCGCACCCCATCGCGATGATCCAGCCCCCGAGGATGGCGGCGCCGCTCAGCGCGCCCACGACCGGCTTCGGAGCGGACAACAGCGCCCGGTAGCAACGGAGAAGAGCTTCAAACGCCTGTGGCCGTTTGTCCTCAGGCAAAGCCATGATCTCATTGAGATCGAGGCCGCTCGAGAAATACTTCGGCAGGCCCGACGCGAGCACTATGGCACGCACGCGGCTCTCGGTCGCGGCTCGGTCGATCTCGGCGCTCAACTGAGCCAGCACCGCAAGCCCGAGGGTATTTCCGGGGGCGCGATTGAGCGTGATGACACGCACCGCTCCCTCGTCGCGCGCGAGGATGGCGCCGTCCGTCATTTTCCCCTCCGGGTGATTCTCATCGATTTAAGCATGCGGTTGAAGGCGCTCAGGTACAGGTCATAGGATTCCACCGGCGCGCTGTAGACGACAGCGTAATACGCGTCAGCCGGAAGGGGGATGTAGGCGGTCTTGGATTCGCCCGAAACGAAGGTGATGCGCGCCTTCACCCCGGCCACGGGCACCGAGCCGCCGTCCTTGGCGCTTTGCCACTCCTTATCCTTTTTAACAGCCGAGTCCAGATCGACGAAGGTCGGTTGAGTCGCCTCGACCTTCGTAATCGTGATCGTCACGGGCTTGCCCGGCGTACCGTCATCGAGCGTGAAGGAGAGCGTGGGCACATCTTCTTTCCAACCGTCTCGCGGCTGGAGCATGCGCGGATACTCAAATGAGATTTCAGCCGGCACCGAGTAACGCCGGTAAGCCTCGTCGCTGATCTTGCTCATGCGCGACGACTGCGCCACGCACTGATATGGATTAAGCGGATTGCTTGTGCGCACCTTGCGTTTGCCGGGGGGGCAACCTCGCGTCAACGGATCGTCGTTCACCTGGCCGACCTCAAGGGCGGGGGTGTCCTCCTCATTGGAGATCGGAGCGAGGTCGGGGTCCGTGTCACCGGCCAGTACGCGCACGCAACGGTAACGTTGGAGGCCGTCGTTCGAGGCGGCGGCGCGCGTACCGCGCGGACACTTCGGGCGAACCTTGAAACCTTTCGGGCCGGTGACCGCGCTGAAGCCCTTCTTGACATCCTCCTGCACGCATTCAAACGGCTGGTAAGGATTCTCCGTGGCCACCCGGTGCGTGCCTTTAGGGCATTCGGCCGGCGTCTCCGCCGCCTGTATTGCCGGTACCAAGAGCAACGCGAACACGAGGGCGTTCATGACGCTCGAAGCTTGGCCAGACCCTGGAGATGGGCGGCCAGTTCGGGATTATTCTGCAGAATGTAACCCATGTCTTCGAACATCAGGCGGAAGGCGCGCGTCGGCATGAGCGCCCGCGCGGACGCCATGCGCAGGCCGTCGCGAAGCAAGGCCACCTCGCCAAGAAGCGCTTCGGCACCTAGGGTCGCCACCTCCGCCCCCGCCGAGCCCATGCTGATCGTCACCGAAACCGACCCGTCGAGAAGCACGAACAAATCCCGGCCGCTCTCGCCCTGCTCGATGACGAATTCGTCGGCCGCATACACGGCCACGCCGCTGCGCGGGAATATCTTGGAGCAAAGCTCGCCCGTGAACTCCGGAAAAAAACTTTCCAGGCGCAGCGCGCGCGCGACCACCGCGGCTTCTGAATCATTCGGCGCATTGCGCGCCGGGTTGGCGGAAGGCATCCTCAGCGATTGAGGAGGTCGGGATTGCGCATGTGCTCCAAGGCGACCTCCTTCGTGATCATTTTCTTCGAATAGAGGTTTTTGATGAAGCTGTCCTTGGACACCATGCCGACCTGCGCGCCGGCCTGGATGGCGTCGTTGATGGCCTCGAGCTTGTTCTCGCGGATAAGCTGTCGTACCGCCGACGTCGCGATGAGGATCTCGCAGGCAAGAACAAGGCCTTTGCCGTCGGCCCGGGGGAGAAGCTCCTGCGAAATCACGGCCTCGAGCGTCATCGCGAGCTGCTCGCGAAGATTATCTTGGTCCGCATTGGGAACCGCGCTCAAAATACGCTGGGCGGTCTTCGACGCGTCGCGCGTGTGCAAGGTGGTCACGACAAGGTGGCCCGTCTCGGCGGCGAGCAGGGCCGCGCGAATGGACTCCTCGTCGCGCATTTCGCCGACGCAGATGATATCGGGGTCCTGGCGCAAAGCGTCGAGAATGCCGATGTCGAAGGTCGGGGTATCCACGCCGACCTCGCGCTGGACGAAAATCGAGCGGCATGGCTTGAAGAGGCTTTCGATCGGGTCCTCGATGGTGATGACCTTGCCGGGTTTGCCGGTCTGGTTGACCCACTCCAGCATCGCGGCCATCGTCGTGCTTTTGCCCGACCCCGTCGAACCCGTTACGAAAATAATGCCGGCCTTCTTATGCGCCAGATTGCCGACGATCGGAGGCAGGCCCAGGGAAGACAGGGGGTAGGTCTTCACCGGGATGACGCGGATGGTCGCGCCCGCCGTACCCGTCGCCATGTACAAATTAAATCGGAACCGGCCGACATCGGCGATCGTGAAAGAAAAATTGACCCGCATTTCTTTTTTGAAAGTCACGCGGTGGAATTCCTGCAAATAAGGGTCGAGGATCGAGATGATCGACTCGGAGGTCATCGCCGGATACGGCAGGGCGCCGATTTCCCCGGCGATGCGGGCGATCGGGGGAATGCCGTGGATCAGGTGGAGGTCGGAGCCGCCGCGAGAAACCACGTCCGCCAGTAGAGTCGGGAGATCAATCGTGTCTGCCATACGAGGGGAGGATATAAGGATAGCGACAATCCGTCAAGCCCATGTCGGTTAATTGACGGTAAATACCAATCGCCCGCCACTTTGCTATACTTTCGGCGATCCGGGCTAGCTCAACGGTGGAGCAGGCCGCTGTTAACGGCAAGGTTCTAGGTTCGAGTCCTAGGCCCGGAGCCAATTCAGACGCTCGTCAAAACTGACTTTGTCGCCCTCAACCTGGAATCCCAGGTCCGGAAGAGGGCGCAAGGTCAGTTTCATTTTGGACT
>JAYTSX010000083.1:0-8707 GCA_043745445.1 Elusimicrobiota bacterium | reverse complement strand
GGCGTTACTTGAGAATTCCGAGAATGTCGTCCTGGTGCATGATGAGGAAATCTTCATCGTCGAGCTTGATCTCCGAGCCCGAGTACTTGCCGTACAGGATCTTGTCGCCGACCTTCACATCGAGGGCGATGACCTTGCCGTCTTCGGTCGTCTTGCCCTTGCCGCACGCGGCGATGATGCCTTCCTGCGGCTTTTCCTTCGCGGAATCGGGGATGATGATCCCACCGCGCTTCGTCTCCTTCGCTTCCGCGGGCTTGACGAGCACGCGGTCACCAAGGGGCTGGATCTTCACTTTCGAGAGAGTCGCTTCGGCCATGTTGTGTGTCCTCCGGGTCTTTGCCGTCTTAAATTCCGGCGAAGAGTGAACTGGCACTCGCCGCCATCTATTGCTAATTATAGCACACGCGACTCAAAGCTGTCAATCGAAAGGAGCGAGTGCCAGTTCATGGGCAGAAAAAAAGGCCGCCGGCCAACGAGGCCGGCGGCTCTTTTACGACGGAGAAGGGAGCTACTGCGACTGGCCCGGGAAAACCTTTCGGAGGAAGCCCATGAGGGCCTCCTGGGCTTTGGGCGGTTCGGCCGCCGGGCCATGCGGCTCCAGATATGGCGGTGCGGGCGGAGGTTCGTCATTTGTGAAGGAGCCGGTGACGGGCGGCGGCACGGGCGTCTTGAACTCGGGCACGGACAGAACCTTGTTGACGACGGGTTCGAAGACCGCGGCGACGGGGACCTCGGGCGGCGGAGGCGGCGGCGCGGCGAGCGGCGTCGGCTTGAACGCGTCCGGCGCGGGGCACAGGCGGTTGAGGTCCTCCTCTAACCGGCGGATGACGCCCAAGGCCTTGGCCAAAGAGAGCTCTTTATCGGATAGGTCGCGGGACAGCTTGTCGACCAGGCGGTTGCGGATGCCGAGATCGCTGTCGCTTTCCTGAACGCGGCGTTTCGCGGCGTCGAGGTCCCCCCTCATTTTTTCGAACGCCATGCGCGTCTCATTGAGCTGGTTCTCGCGCGCGGTCAGGTTCGCCTGGAGCTGGGCGATGGCGGCGTGGTCCTTCTTTTGAGCTTCCTCAAGTTCGGCGATGCGCGGGATGCGGATTTCGAGCACGCTCGTGATCTCGCGCATCCGCGCGAGCTCGTTTTTAAGGGTGCTGATCTGACGCTGGAGCGACACGATCAGGGACTTCTCGTCGCGGCGCGTCTCAAGCTCCTTCATGAGGTCGGCGACATGTGAGAAGAGACGGGTGCTCGCGGTGTCGAGAAGCGCGTCGACCTCGTTGGAGGTCGGAGGCGCGCCGAGAGGCGGCGAAGGCGGGGTCTGCGCTTGATGCGCATCCAGGGCGCGGACGATGTCGTCGAACTCGCCGGCGCGGCGCCAGTTCTTCTCGGCGATCTCCCCCTCCCCGGGGCAGACCAGCGTGGTCATCGTGAAACCGGGAAGGGCGGCGAGGGCGGCGGGCTCATAGCTGCCCGGAACTTCGCCCTTCATGTAGGTCCAGTATTTCATGGCGTCTCTCCGAACGTTTCTTGGATACGGTGGAATTTGGCGAGGAACTCGCGCATTTCGGCGCGGAGGATTTGAATGTCCTGGTCGGTCAAGGTCTTGGCCTGGATCAGGCGTTCGTGCGAAGCCGCGGCTTGGCGACGCAGCTCTGCGATACTTCCGGCAAGTTCCGCGCTTCTATTGCGAGTCGTTGCCAGCTCGGACTCCAGATCGTTGAGCTTGCGGCGCGCTTCCAACAATGTTTTGTCGGAATCGGCGCGGCGTTCACGCTCAAGGACGAGGTCTGCCTCCCGGGTGTGCTCTCGGGCCTCGCGGCGAGCGAGCTCGGCGCGGGCGCTGTCGAGCTCTCCAGTCAGGCGCGCGTTGTCGAGCATGACCATGCGGCGCGCGGAGTCGGATTCAAGTGCCGCGCCCTCGTAGGCCGAGGCCGCGCCGGAGAGTCGGCGTTCGAACTCGGCGACGAGCCCGCCTAGGTGGTCGATCTTGGCGCGAAGCGCCTCGTTCTCACGAGCTAAGGTTTCGACGCGAACATCCCCTCCCTTGCGTGGACGCGGAGGATCGGACTCGGGATCGGGGGCGCTTGCGATGTCTTTGATCGGGGAGAGGCGGGGATAGCCCTGCCAACTCAGGTGTCCTAGCCAGTCGTTGGAATCTTCTTTCGGAGGCATGCTTATTAAGGATAGGGTGTCGCTGTTACATTTTCAAGGCTATTCGAACGCGACCCTCCCCTTTGCTCGATAACAATTGCGTAATCCCGGATCGGCTCCCGGGGGCTATGCTGTGGAGGTGAGCAAACGCTACGACGACGCACGCCGCGGGATCGAAGCCGCCTCCCAGGCACTTGCTCGCCTGCGCCGAGACAGCGGCGCGGAGGAACAGGCGCCTGAAGGCGAAGCGAGTTCTGCGGCGGGCCTGCGCGCGGCGCTCGACGCCGCTCGCCGCGCGCTCGAGGACAAGGCCCGGGAATTCGAGTCGGCGCAGGCGCGCGTGCGGGAGCTTGAACGCGAACGCACGGAGATGCTTGCGCAGTCCGCGGGCGCGCGTTCTGATCCCGCGCTTGCCGAGCGCGCGCAACGGGCCGAGGCCGAGGTTCTCAAGATCAAGCAGGCCTTAGCCGCCGAGACCGCCGCAATGAACGGGCGACTGTCGATGCAGCAGGCGGAGTTTGTGCGTTTGAATTCACTGCGGCGCAAAGCCGAAGAAGCCGCCTCGCAGAGCGAGCTGACCCGGCGGGATGTTGAGGAGGCACTGCGTCGCGATCTGCGCGCGGTGCATTCCGCGCTCGATCGTGCGGCCGCCGAGGCGGGCGCGCGCGAGGCGCGCGTGCAAAGCGACATTCAGGGTCTGACGCGCCGGCTCGAGGCGGCGCTGACGCGAGCCGAGCAATTATCCCGCGAACAGCAGCTTGAGCGTGACCGCTGGCGTGCGGAGCGTGGGCGCTTGGCCATTACTTTGCAGCGCGCCTCCGCCGTGAATGCCTCGCTTCGTCGGGAGCTCTCGGATCTGCGCCGGAGCCTTAACCCTGGCGCCGAGTAGCTTGTCTCGCGCCTCGCCGCTTAGTCCGGGTCTTCCTTCGACATTTCCCGCAAGCGCTTAAGGATCGCCTCGCGGTTGCACGGTGCCGCGAGGCAGGCACGCGCGATCTCGCGGGTTTCGCCCAGCGGCGGCAGGAACTCGACCTTCTGATACTCCTTTACGGCCTCGTCCCGGCGGCCGAGGGCGTCGAGCGCCTGGCCGCGTAGCAGACGCAGGAGCGCACGGAAGGTGTCGGGCTTTTCTTTTGACGTTGAGTCGAGCGCGTGGTCGAGCCAGGCGAGGGTGCGTACCATGTCGGCCTTCGCGAGGCAGTCGGGGCCGGAGAGACCGCACACCAAGGTCAACCACTTATGGCGGAAGGCCTTCGGGTCGGCGGCTATGGTCGCGTGAAGCTCGCGGCCGAGCACGAGAGACCCGTCCCAATCGCCGAGGCGGTGGCGGAGCAGCGCCTCCAGGAAAACGAAGTAGGGGCTGCCTGGGAAATCCTTGTGAAGCTGTTGGACGAGGGCCAGGGCCCGAGCGTCGTCGTGCAGGTCAATGAGGTAGATCGAGGCCAGCATCTGCGCGGCCTGTCGCCGAGCGAAGCCCGCCTTCTCGACCGCCCGCTGAATTCGTTCCAGGCCGCGCTTCTCATCGCCGCGCAGGCCGAAGAGCACGCCAAGTTTGGCGATGCCGGAGAGATGCGCGGACTGATAGTCGAACACGCCGAGGCCGAGATAGACGTCCTCGTACTCGCTGTCGAGCTTCACGCATTTCTTCAAATGCTTCATGGCTTTCTTGCCGTCGAAATAGGCGTCGAGCCACTTCCCCTTCATGAGGTTCCACTGGCCGCGCGTGCCGAGGGTCATGCCGGAGACGAAATAGCCGTCGGCCTTCGTCTGCTTATCTTTTGAATCGATGTAGGCTTCGGCCTTGCGCACGCCGGCTTCGATGTCCTGTTCGAAAAGACCCTGCAAGGTCGGCGTGTCCTTGAACAGGCCATACTCTTGAGAGGACTGCCACCAGATGGAGCCGGCCTCAAACAAATATCCAAAGGGGTTGTCGGGCTCGATCTCGATGAGCTTGCGGGAGGCTCGGCGGGCCTTGACATAGTCGAGGCTGTACAGCGCGGTTAGGCCCTCGTCGAGCTGAACGGAGCCGGCGGGCGACATGCGCGCGCCGCCCGCCTGAGCCGACAGGGGCGCCAAGGCGAGGAGCAGGGCGAAAAGACTAGTTCGCATAGATTCGTTCCCCCGCGGCCCCTTTCGGATTTTTCCGGCGCGGAGCCTTCTTCGGCTTGGGCGTGGGCGCGGCCTTGGGCTCCGGCTTCTCGAGTGTCGCGACGCGCGCGCAGGCGGCAGGCAGGCCGAGATCGCAGGCCTGATGATGGTCGGCAAGCGCCTCGACCTTGGACTTCAGGGCTTCGTTGGCGAGCCCGCGGCGGAAATAGGTGTCGGCGAGCGTTTTACGGGCGGCGTCGACCCCGCGCTTGACGGCGCCGGCGCGGCGGCGCTCATCGAGGACGCGCTCAAGGTCCGGGAGTGCGCGACTCAGGTCTCCCCGAGCGGCCTCCCAGTCTCCAAGAGCGGAATACGCGCGTGAGCGCCAGGTCAGGATTTCGGCGCGGCGCTTCTGCGGCCGCCCCGCGGCGGCGGACAAAGCCGCCAGTGCTTCGCGCGGACGGCGCATCGCGATCTGAGAGCGGCCGTCGCCGAGGCTCGGCCGCGGGTCCTCGACGCCGAGAATCGTCGCGGCTTTGGCGAAGGCGGCGCGCGCCGGGCGGTCTGCCTTCGGAGCGCCCTGGGCCAGGCGCGCCTCGGCGAGCGCCAGCCAGCCTTCCGCATCGTCGGGCCTATTGATGAGGTATTCATTCGCGTCGAGCTCCGCCTCCGCCCCGCGACCGAGAGCCGCGCGGGCGCGGGCGCGCAAGAGCCGCGCGTGATCGTTGCGAGTGTCGATCTCAAGCGCCTTCGTCAGGTCTTCCTCGGCCGCCGGGTCGTCAAACAATTCGGCTTCGCCTTCCGCGCGAAGGAAATGCGCCTGCGCCAGAAGCATTCGGCCATCGGCGGGCATCCACGCGCGAAGGGCCCGCGTCGCAAACTCGACTCGCTCGGGATCGTTCGCGGTTCGGGCCTCAGCCTTGTGCAACTGCTCGACGAACGGCGTCAGAGCGCAAGCGGGCGAGGCGAGCAGGAGAAGGCTGGCCAAGATCATGCGCCCGAAACGGCCTCATTGTGGGATTTCCAGAATTTACGGATGTGGTCCCAACCCTCCTCGGCGGTGTCGACGATCTTGAAGAGTTTGTTGTCCCCCCAGTTCGTCATACCCTGCTCGGCGAGGTAATCGAAGTCCACGAGGCGTTTCCAGAACGTTTTGCCGACCAGGACCACCGGAAGAGGGCGCTTCTTGCCGGTTTGCACGAGCGTCAAAGTCTCGAAGAGCTCATCAAGCGTACCGAAGCCGCCGGGGAAGGCGACGAGCGCCTTGGCACGCATGAGGAAGTGCATCTTGCGCAGGGAGAAGTAGTGGAACTGAAAGCAGAGTTCCGGCGTGATGTAAGGATTGGGATCCTGCTCATGGGGCAAGGTGATGTTCAGGCCGATGCTCTTTGCTCCGCACTCCCAGGCTCCGCGGTTGGCGGCTTCCATGATGCCGGGCCCGCCGCCGGTCACGATCACATGCTCGAGGTCCTGGCCCGCTTGCTGAGCCTTTGACAGAAGCGACGCGAAACGCCGCGCCTCTTCGTACCAGTGGGAGAGTTCCACCTTCTTTTCCGCGACGGCGACGAGGCGCTTGAGCTCGACATCGCGCGGGCGCACCGCCAGGTTCTCCTTGGCGACCTGAAGCTCGCTGTTGGCTTCCGACCCGGAGAGAATGCGCGCGGAGCCGAACACCACGATCGTGGAGCGGATCTTGTGCTCGCGCAGCATCAGCTCGGGCTTGAGCAGTTCGAGCTGCAGACGGACGGCGCGCAGATCCTTGCGGCCCATAAAGTCCATGTCGGCGTACGCTTTGAGGTAAGCGTGAGACTCGCGGATCTTCTTGAGCAGGGCGGCGCGTTGTTCGGGAAGGAGCTCTCGGGTGGGTTTGGGGTTCATTGGAGTTTCAGCAGGCGGGGCAGCCACAGGCTCAGGCTCGGGCAATAGGTGACGACCATCAGGGCCCCGACAAGCAGGATCCAGAAGGGAAAAACGGCGCGATACAAAACAGGAAGCGGCTTGTCGAAACGACGCGAGGATAGGAAAAGGTTCAGGCCGAGGGGCGGCGTCATGTAGCCGATCTCGAGGTTCAGCAGGAAAAGCGCGCCGAGATGCACCGGGTCGATTCCATACTGGGCCGCGATGGGTGCGATGATCGGCACGACGATGACAATGGCGGAGAAGATCTCGACCATATTCACGATCAGGAGGAATACGTTCAACAAAGCAAGGAAGCCCCAGGGGCTTTGCACATGCTCGTGAAGGAAGGCGAAAATTCGACCGGGGATGTCCTGGTCGATCATGTAGCTGGTCAGACCCAACGCACAGCCCAGAACGATGAGGATCGCGCCAACGAGAATCATGCTTTCGCGCGCGACGCTCGGAAGTTTTTGTGCGGCCACGTCCTTGTAAATGAAAACTTCCGCGACCATCACATAAAAGGCCATGACGGCGGCCGCCTCGGAGGCCGTGAAGAAGCCGCCGTAAATGCCGCCGACCACGATGATCGGCAGGGGAATTTCCCAGATGGCGGCACGAGCGGCAGAGCGTAGGGCCTTCCAGGAGAACGGGACCGGCTTGACCTTCTCGCGCTTGGCCACGATGAACGCATACACGGACAGCGCGACCAGCAGCAGGAGCCCGGGTAGGGCCGCCGCGGCGAAGAGTTTGTCGATCGAAATCTTGCTGACAAGCGCGTATAGGATGATCGGCAGGCTCGGCGGGAACATAAGGCCGAGGCTTCCGGTCGTGGTAATGAGCCCCAGCGAGAAGTCCTCGGGGTAGCCTTGGCGGCGCAGCAACGGGAAAATCAGCCCGCCGAGCGCGATGATCGTAACCCCTGAGGCGCCGGTAAACGCAGTGAACATCGCGCAGGCGCACAGCCCGGCGACCGCCACGCCGCCGGGCAGCCACCCGAATAAAGCCTCCGCCAACGCCACAAGACGCTGCGGCGCCTTGCTCTCAGCGAGGAGGTAGCCGGCGAAGGTGAACAGCGGCACGGCGATGAGCGAGGGCAGTGAGGCGAGGCGCGAGAGCTCGATAATAACGGCTGAAGATTGAATGCCTGCGCCGTGAAACAGCCAGAGAGCCAGGGCCCCCATCAGCGCGAACACGGGAACGCCCGCCAGCGCGAGCGCCGCGAAGACACCCAGCGCCAGGATCGTCATCGGTTGAGCGCCTCGGCGGCGGCGTCGGCGGACTTAAACAACATGTGCGTCAGCACCAACGCAAACCCGAGCGGGATACCGGCCGAAGCGACCCAGGATTTAACGACGACGCCGCCGACGGTCATGAGCTCGGCGCCCGAAGCGCGGTCATCCGAGAAGTAGGTCCAGGATGCGCTGAGCAGAAGCCCGGTGATCACCGCGCCGGACAGGTTGGCCGTCAGGCGGAGCCAAGGCTTAAGACGCTCGGGCGCGCCGACATGCGCGGCCTCCCAGGCGAAATGTTTCTCCGCACTCGCGGCGAGAGCCGCGCCGAGAAACCCGGTCCACAGGACGAGGTGCTTAAGAACGGTTTCGCCCCATAGCAGCCCCAGGCCGAAATGGCGCAGGACGACCTGAGCGAAGGCGAGGGTCACCATGACCGCGAGCAGCGCCACTAAGAGGGCGCCCTCAACGGCAACGAGACGCGCCTCAGCTTTTCTTAACAGATCGCGCACGGAGTGAGGCGAGCTCCTTTTCGAATTTTCCAAGCAGTTCCACGGAGAACAACTTGCCGGCGAGCTCCTTGCGGGCACCCGCGCCTAACTCCTCGTATTTCCGGCGCGTCTCGGGGCCGGGATCGGCGGCGAGGTCGAGGCCCTGTTTTTTCAGCGCATCGAGGGCCTTGTCGTTTTCGACGTTGGTGAGGTCGTTCAGGTGTTTGAGGTGCGTGGCCGACACGGCGAGCAGAATTCTTTTCTGACCGTCGGGCAAGGCGTCGAAGAATTTTTTGGAGACGAGCACGGCGCCCGTGGATTCCGCGATCGGCACGGGATAAATATGTTTAAGCTTCGAGTGCCACTGCAGCGCGACGACGCCAAGCGGCGGGCCGTAAACCGCGTTGATCATGCCGGTCTGCAGGGACTGCATGACGTCCACGATAGACAGGGGTATTGGATTGACGCCGAGCGCTTTGTACGCGGCCTGGGCGATGGGGTCGCCTTCCCACACCCACATCTTCTCCTTCTTCATGTCGGCGGGCGAGGCGATGGGATTCTTGCTGAACACATACACGGAGCCGAGATCGGTCCAGCCGAGCAGGACGAACCCTCCTTTCTCGACCGCGGCGTTGAGCTCCTTTGAGTATTTAGTGCGTACGGTCTCGAGCTCCGAGCGCGTGCGGAACAGCCAGGGCGCGTCGAGCAGACGCGTTTCGGGCGCCACCTCGCCGAGGCCGACGCCGGTAAATCCAGCGCTGTGCAGCTGTCCGATGCGGATCTTCTTGACCACATCCTTTTCATCCCCGGCGACGCCCCCGGCGTAGAACTTAAATTTAAGTTTGCCGTCCGTCT
>JAYTSX010000082.1:0-2373 GCA_043745445.1 Elusimicrobiota bacterium | reverse complement strand
ATTTCGGAGAGGCCCTCGCTCCGGGACGATATGAGTGCGTGCTGACCGCTTTAGACGCGAAAAACCGCCAGCGCTCGATGCACCGTTGGATCCAAGTTCTCGACGACGGCCCTGCCGACAAGCTGCTCGCGGAGAAGTCTGCCCCGGAAAGCGCCAAGAGCGAGCCCGCGGCGGTCGAGAAGACAGCCGCGAAGACGGCTTCCTCGACTCTCGCGCCGAGCGCTGACATGGCCGGCGCCGCGGCAAAGCCGCTCGTCGCGGGCGTGAAGGCGATGCCGAAATCCGTCGAGCTTCCGTCTCGCGCGGCGGCGGCTCGCGTCAAGCGCGTCGTCGTCAAGCGCCCTGTTCGCGGCAAGAAAGCGGGGAAGGCCGACAAGGGGAAGGCCGCGCGTACAACGGAACCCAAGGCCGCGACGGCCGACACGGCGACAAAGGATGAACCCGCGCCCGCTGTAGCGGAGAAAACCCCCGCCAAGAGCGCCGCAAAGGCCGGTGAATGGGCTTTAAATTTTAATAAAGGGACTTATCAGCTGACACCGGAAGCCGAAAAACTTCTGGCCGCGGCCGCAGAAGCGGTTCCCGCTCATCCGTTGGAAAACCTGCGCGTCACCGGTCATAGCGGCCCGGGAGAAGACAATGGCACGGCGCTCTCCAACCAGCGCGCCAAGATGGTCGCTAGCATCCTCGTCAATCGTTATCAGGTTGAATCGAAGCGGATCTTCATGACTTCCTCCGCGAGCGGAAACGGTGCGAAGGTCGATCTTTCTTTTGCGAGGACTGAATGAGCGCGCAGACCGACCAGCTCATCGACAGCCTGGCTTTCGGCAAGTCCAAGCCGGCGGCCGGCCCGTGCCTCGGCCTATACCTAAGCCCTGAGGCAGTGTATCTCGCGGAAACCCGTCCCGGGAAGGGCGGAGTAATTACCGTCGACCATCTCGTCCGAATTCCGATCCCGCCCGAGGGAAAGGCGGCCAGCGGCACGATGACGATGAGCACCGATTTCCTGTCCGATCCACTCAAGGTCGGCGCCCTGATTCGGCAGTCCATGTCCCAGATTCGATGGAGCTCGAAGAATGTAGTCGTCACGCTCTCTCATCACCTGGGCCTTCTTCGATATTTCCCGATGCCCATGATGGAGCGCCGTTTTCTGCGCAGCTCGGTGCCCATTGAGGCAAAAAAATATATCCCGATTCCGTTTGAATCGCTGGCCCACGACTTCCAGGCGGAATCGATGCCGCCCGATGCGTCAGGTAAGGCTCGCCTGGGCGTTCTCATCGCGGTCACCCAGAATAAGAACCTGGCGAATATTTCAGGCCTGCTGACTTCGCTCGGACTGAATCTGATCGGGCTTGAGGTCGCACCTTGCTCGGTTCTGCGGCTGTGGCAGTCGGTCGAGCCTTCTAAAGGTCCGGAACCTTTCGTTCAGGCCCATTTCGACGGCGGCAATGTTCGAATCATGATCTGCGACCGCGGACTGCCCGTATTCTTCCGCGAAGTATTTCTTGGCGAGACTGCCTCTCTCACCGACCAGCGAAAAGTGGATATGACCGGCTGCCTGTCTTTCGCCCAGAAACAGCTTGGGATGACCGGCATCTCGAAGATCAAACTGAGCGGTTCGCCGGCTATTCTCGGACCGTGGAAAGATGCGTTTGCGACCGAGACCGGCGTGGCCGCGGAGATTCAGGATACGGCGAAGCTTTTGTCGATCAAGGGAGGAGATTGGGGGGGCTATGCCGCCATCGGCGCGTCCTCGCGAGCGTCTGTGCCCTCGACGGTCACGATCGACCTGGCGACGCAGGATCGCGTCAGCGATGACGAGCGCCTGGTCGCCAGAGACATCATTCTGGCCGGCATGGTGATCGCCCTTCTTATCGCGTGCGTCGGCATCTTTCAAGCCGCAACCTACAGCCAGCGTGCCAAGGAGCTCAATAACTATATCGTAGCTCCGGACGTGAAAGCCGCTCTTCAGGGGCTGCAGCCGGCCGAGATCGACACGAAGTTGGGCGAGATGAGAGAACAGTTTCAGCGCTTAAAATCGGTCACAGGATCCAAGAAGCAGCTGCTTTCGCAGCTCCTGAGGCAGATCGTAACGGTCATGCCGGATAATATGTGGTTCACCAAGATCGCCGCGGTCAATCCTCTGGGCAACGAGAAGGCCGTTGTGGAGATCAGCCTGTACGGCCGCGTTCTCGGCACTTCCGCGGCCGAGGAGCAGGATACGGCCTTCCAGTTCAAAGAGACTTTGCTTCACGATCCGAAGCTCGGCCCCTTCTTCGATGTGCAAATTGCCGTGCAAGGCAAAGACAACGCAACCCCACCGGGCGGCGGAGGCCTTGATCCCGAGGCGTTGGCGCGTAAGCTCGAAGAACGGAC